>NZ_VRVF01000063.1:0-29468 GCF_008040045.1 Methylobacterium sp. WL8
GGCTGGGGGGATCGCGCGGCGCCGGGCGCCGCGACGCGAAGGGTCCGAAGGGTTCTCAGTCGGTGATGAAGCCGACGCGGCCGCGGTAGCCGCGCCCGAGGGGGGCGGTGCCGACGGTGCCGTAGACGCGGTTGATCTGCCCGAGCAGGATCGCCTGGCCGTCGGTGGCGTCGACGAAGGCGTCGTCGGGGCGCGTCACCTGGCGGGGCTCCATCGCCTTGGCGATGTAGGGGGTGACCATGATCATCAGCTCGGTCTCCTGCCGCTGGTAGTCGCGCGAGCGGAACAGGGCGCCGAGGATCGGCAGGTTGATCAGGCCAGGCAGGCCGCTAATCGATGCCTTGTTCTTCTGCTGGATCAGGCCCGCCGTCATCATCGTGGCGCCGGAAGCTAATTCTACAGTCGTCTCGGACTTGCGTACTGTCAGGCCGGGAACGGCGGTAGTGGCGTTTCCACTGACGAAGCTGAAGGAATTCTGCGGATCGATTTCGCTCACTGACGTGCCGACGCGGACGGAAATGCGGTTCTCGGCCATCACAACTGGGGTGAAGTTGAGCGTGACGCCGTAGGGCTTAAAGGTGATACCGACGACACAAACGGGCTGTGCACCGACGGTCCCTGCCGAACAACTCTGGCTCGACGGAACCGGCAATTCGCCGCCAGCGGTGAAGGTCGCCGATTCACCCGAGATGGCGGTGAGCGTTGGCTCGGCTAATACGCGCGATACACCAGCTTGTTCGAATGCTTTTAGAGTCGCATCAATGCCTGGCCCTGGACGCAAACCTGTTTTCGGATCAATAGCTGCACCAATTAGACCAGAAAAAAGATTTGGAGAGGGAAATTGTCCACCGGAGAGCGACAATGGTGCCGTATTGACGAGATTCAGGCCCGACCAGCTGCCGCTGACGTTGATCCCGAACTGCTTGAGCACGGTGCGTGAGACCTCGACCACGGTGACGCGCAGCATCACCTGATCCTTGTTGCGGATCGTGAGGTTGTTGATCACCGCGCCGCGCGTGGCGGCGCCGCCCGCGGCGGCACCCGCGCCGCCTCCCCCGGAGAAGCCGACGAAGGCGTTGGCGATGTCGATCGCCTGCTGCGCCTCCGACGACGAGCCGACCGACCCCGACAGCAGGATCGAATCGCCGGTGACGCGCACGTCGAAGCGGCCGCCGGGAATGCTCTGCCCGAGGAGCTGACGCAGCGCCCCGAGCTTGAGGTCGCGCGCCACCGTGACGTCGAGCGCCGCGATCTGGCGGCCCTCGGCGTCGAGGATGAAGATCGAGGTCGCACCGTCGGCCATGCCGATGACGAAGACCTTGCGGGTCGAGCGCACCACGGCGTTGGCGACCGCGGGGTTGGCGACGAACACCTCCTTGGCGTCGCGCGGCAGGTCGACGATCACGGAGCGGCCCGCGGTCAGCTCGATCTTGCGGGTCGTGGTCGCCTCGGCCTGCCCCACGGACAGCACCGGGGCGGGGCCGAGCACGGCGCGCTCCTGCGCCGAGGCCGGCGCGGTCCCTACCGCGGCCACCAGGGCGAGCAGGGCGGCGAGCGAGCGGGCGCGTGGGTGGGCGAGGGCGCCCGCGGGAGGGCCGGCGGCCATGGATCCGGACTCCGTCATCGGCTGCACCTCGTCGTGCGGTTCGGACATCTTGGGGCTCACCGGGTCTGCTGCCGGCTGACGCCGAAGCGCATCACCGTCAGGGCCGCCTCCTGGGGAGCGGCCTCGGCCTCCGGCGGACGGCCGGAATCGGCGAGGCTGCGCAGGGCGAGCGAGAGGGAGCCGACCTTCTGGGCCAGCGTGATCTTCTCGGCCTGGCCGGGGGTCAGGGCGAGGGTGGCGGTCTCGCCGGTGACGACGTTGGTGCCGTTCTTCTCCTGGATCAGCTGGCCGACGGCGAGGACGCGCACGTCGGTCAGTATGGTCTGGGAGACCTGGACGTCGCTGCCGGTCGACTTCGAGTTTTCCTCGTCCCGGAAGGTGCGGATCACGTCGACGCGGTCGTTGGGCAGGATGAAGCCGCCGGCCGAGTTGGTGCCGCGGCTGTCGGTGACGATCGCCACGGCGCGCATCCCGGCGGGCAGGATCGCGGCCATGAAGCCGCTGTCGGGGCGCACGAGCTTCTGCGGACGGATCGGCTCGCCGGACAGGAAGGCCGAGCGGGTCGTCGCGCCGGCCGTCTCCTCCAGCGCCTTCGGCACGTCCTTGCGAGTGATGTAGCCCGGGGTCAGCGCGTCGTCGGGCCATTTCTGCCAGCGCAGGTCGGCCGGCTGCAGCACCTGCCCCATCGGCAGCTCGGCGGCCGCGACGAGGACGTCGGTGGTCGGCGCCGCGGGCGCCTCGACCTTGACGACCGTCGGCGGGGGCGGCGGGTCGCCGCCGCTCATCAGGAAAGCCGCTCCACCGCCCGCGACGAGGGCGATGGCGAGGACGGCAAGACGCGCTGGTTTCATCGTCGGGCCAAAGCAGGGGACGGCAGGAGTGCCATCCGTTTCCCGACGGTAGGGGCGAAGTCCTCAAATTAGGGTTAAGGAGCGATGACCGCCCGGCTTTTGCCGATGTCCTGTTGCGGACGGCCCGAACGTCAGCCGCCGAGGGCGCGCGTCCAGACCAGCGTCTCTGGCAGGATCACCAGGGCGGAGGCCGCCAGCGCGATGCCGTAAGGGATGCCGGTCTTGGCGTCGTGCAGGTGTAGCGCGAAGGGCAGGCGGGCGACGGTCCGAGGCAGGGGATGGCTGCGCGCGAGCAGGATCGCCAGGGTCAGCGCCCCGCCGAAGATCGAGGCGACCAGAAGGTAGTCGAGGAGCTGGTCGAACCCGATCCAAAGCGCGGTCGCCGCCGCGAGCTTGGCGTCGCCGCCGCCGATCTTGCCCAGCGCGAACAGGGTGAAGGTGACGGCGAGCACGAGTGCGCCGGCCGCGAGGTGCATCCCGATCTCGGGCAGGCTGAACAGGCCGGTGGCGGCCACCGCGCAGAAGCCGGCGATCAGTGCCAGCGAGATGCGGTTCGGGATCAGCATCGTAAGGAGGTCGCTCGCCGCGGCGTAGGCCATGAAGAACGGAAAGACGACCAGGAGCCCGAAGCCCGCCAGACCGGTGCTTGCCATCACGCTCGCCATGACCGTTGCCATCATCCTTGCCGCCGTCGACGTGGCGTTCGAGCCCCAGTGTCGGGCGAGGGCATGAAGAAAGCGCAAATTACGGCCGGGAGAGCCGGGGCGTCGCGCAAGACGCCGGCCTCGCGGTCGACGACGCGAAGCCGATCCCGCCACCGCGGGATCGGCTTTGGCCCGCGAGGGGGCAGGGCATGCGCGACCGCGACCGGACGCATCGCACCCCGATGTCTCGTTCCGCTTCCGCGACGAACCGGCGGTCCGCCGCCTTCGTCGCCCGATCCCCTGGCCGCCTCCCATGGGGAGCCGGGGGATCGGGTCGTTGCCGCCGACTTTGCCGTCTTCGGTTGCCCGAAGCCGACCGATCAGCCGAGCTGGGTCGAGATGTTGGTGAACGCGCCGTTCAGCTTGGTGCCGATGACCTTCAGGGTGCCGATGATCACGACGGCGATGAGGGCGGCGATCATGCCGTATTCGATGGCGGTGGCGCCGGACTCGTCGGAAGCGAACTTCTTGAACATGGTCTTCATGGTTGTGATCCTTGGTCGAACACACTTGCGAGGTGAACCGTCGAAGATCTGCTGTTTCGATCGGCGGCAGACGAAGAATGGCCGCCTTGCCTTGCCATTCGGTTAAATCGGTCCGCGAAAGCGGTCACCGAGGCCAAGACCTTCGGCATGGTGAAGAAAGCGTAAGATTTGGCGAGAACCGTGCCGGCCGCTTTAGCGCTTCTTTCACCAAATCCGTGTTGTCTCTTGTGACGAGCGGGTCGCCAGCTCCGTAGCACCGCACCTGCCTGCGGCGGCGACGCCTCGGCCCCGCACCCCAGCGTATGGATGAGTTCGAACAGCCGATGCGCCCGACCCAGCCCCGCCTCACCCTGCATGCCTCGAAGGCGAAGCGCCTGCCGAGCGCGGCCCTTGCCGTCGCGCTGCTCGTCACAGCAGCCCCGGCGCTGCGGGCCGAGACGCTGCCGGTCGTCACGGTGGTGGTCGACAACGCCAAGGTCATGCGCCTGCCGGAGCGGACGCAGACGGTGATCGTCGGCAACCCGATCATCGCCGACGTGACGCTGCAGAAGAACGGCGTGCTGGTGCTGACCGGCAAGAGCTTCGGCGCGACCAACCTGATCGCCCTCGACGCGGCCGGCGCGATGCTGGCCGAGACGACGATCCGGGTCGAGGCCTCCCAAACATCGGTGATCACCGTCCAGCGCGGCGCCGAGGAGCGGAACTCGTATTCCTGCACGCCGTACTGCCAGCCCTCGGTGCAGCTCGGCGACTCGACCAAGTATTTCGGCGAGGTCAGCGGCCAGGCCGAGAGCCGCCGCAGCCTCGCCACCGCCGGGTCGACGCCGGCCGGGCACTGACGCTTCGGGCTGCCCGGAGCGTCAGCTAACCGCCGCCGCGACCGGGCAGCACCGCCTCCAGCGCCGCCAGCACCCGCGACAGGTCGGCCTCGTCGACCCAGACGTGCGGGCTGATCCGAAGGCGGCCGAGCCGGGCGCTGACGAAGACGTTCCGATTTCGCAGTTGCGCGACGAGACCCTCCGCGTCGACGCCCGGCACCGTGAGGCCCAGGATGTGCGGGCAGCGCAATGCGCGCGGCGGAACCGCGAGGCCCAGGGCCTCCACACCGTCGGCGAGGCGGTCGGTCGAGGCCCGGAGCCGGCCCGCGATCGCCGGCACACCCCAGCCCGCGACCAGTTCCAGCCCCGTGGCCGCCATCGGCAGGCCGACCGGATCGTGGCATTCGCCCCGGTCGTAGCGGCGCGCGCCCACGGCCGGCGGGCGGTTGCCGGCGTTCTCCGCGAGCGGCGCCCCGTCCTGGCGGTGAGGCGCCGCATAGAGGAAGGCGAGGCTGTAGGGGCCGAGCACCCACTTGTAGGTCGGGAAGGCCAGGAAGTCGGGCTTCCACCGCGCCACGTCGATGGGCACGGCGCCGACCGCCTGGGTCGCATCCACCACCAGGGCGGCGCCGGCCGCGCGGACGGCCGGGGCGAGGCGGTCGAGGTCGATGACCGTGCCGTCGGCCCAGTGCAGCGGCGTCAGGGTCGCGACCGCGAGCGGCGGCGCGCCGGGGCGGGCGACCGCTTCGAGGAGCGCCGCGGTCCAGTCGCCGTCGGCCGGGCGCGGCACCGCCTCGACGACCATGCCGGACTCGGCGGCGACGCGGTCGAAGGCGTAGCAGAGGGACGGGAACTCCTCGGCCACCCGCAGGATGCGGCCGCCCGGGACCGGTACGATCCCCCGAGCCGCGATGGCGATCGCGTCGGCCACCGATCCGACGACGGCGACGTCGTCGGCCGACGCGCCGATCAGGCCGGCGGCCGCGCGGCGCGCCCGCTCGGTCCAGGGCGGCACCTCGGAGCGCGGATGGGCCCAGGGCAGGCTCTTGACCCGCATGCCGGCCTCGCCCGCCGCCCGCACGCTGCGCGGAAGCGGCGACCAGGCCGCGGCGTCGAGGTAGGCGACCTCCGCCGGCACCTCGAACAGGTGCCGCTGGCAGGCGAGAATGGGAGGCGCGGAGGTGATCGTCGAAAACCTCCCCTCAGGCGGCCTGGCGCCGCTCGGGATAGAGGCCGAGCAGCCCCTCGGTGTCGGCCCGCGCGATGCCGCGCTCGGTGATCAGGCCGGTGACGAGACGGCCGGGGGTGACGTCGAAGGCCGGGTTGGCGACGGGGCTGCCCGGCGAGACCACCTCGACCGTGGCGAAGCCGCCGTCGGCCAGCCGGCCGGTGAGGTGGGTGACCTCGCGCGCGTCGCGCTCCTCGATCGGGATCTCGGCGACGCCGTCTCGCAGGGTCCAGTCGATCGTCGAGAACGGCAGCGCCACGTAGAACGGGATGCCGTTGTCGTGGGCGGCGAGGGCCTTCAGGTAGGTACCGATCTTGTTGCAGACGTCGCCGGACGCGGTGGTGCGGTCCGAGCCGACGATGCAGAGGTCGACCTGGCCGTGCTGCATCAGGTGGCCGCCCGCGTTGTCGGCGACGACGGTGTGCGGCACCCCGTGGCCGTTGAGCTCGAAGGCGGTGAGCGCGGCACCCTGGTTGCGCGGCCGGGTCTCGTCGACGATCACGTGGACCGGCAGGCCGGCTTCGTGCGCGACGTAGATCGGCGCCAGCGCCGTGCCCCAGTCGACGGTGGCCAGCCATCCGGCGTTGCAATGGGTCAGGACGTTGACGGTCCGGCCGGTCCGCTGCGCGATCTCGGCGATCAGGCCGACGCCGTGGTTGCCGATGGCGCGGCAGCTGGCCACGTCCTCCTCGGCGATGCGGCCGGCCTCGGCGAAGGCGCGGGCGAACCGCTCCGGCGCCTGCACCTGGCGCAGGTTGCCGGCGACGCGGTCGAGGGCCCAGCGCAGGTTGATCGCCGTCGGGCGGGTGGCGGCGAGCGCCGCCACGGCGTGGTCGAGGCCGGCGTTCGAGGCGTCCTCGCGCATGGCGAAGGCGAGGCCGTAGGCCGCGGTCACGCCGATCAGCGGCGCGCCGCGCACCACCATGGTGCGGATCGCGCGTGCGGCGCCGTCGAGGCTCGCCAGCCGCTGCAGCTCGAAGGCGAAGGGCAGGCGGGTCTGGTCGATGACCTGGACGCTGACGCCGTCCGGGTCGGGGAAGATGGTCCTGTAGGGGCGTCCGTCGATCTGCATGGCCCCGGTTTGCCATATCGAATCGCGTTTTGCACCCTCGCGGACGTCCCGCGCGGGATCGCGACGGCGGGGACGGGTCGCGCCCGATCGCCGCGCGTTCCGAGAACGTGCCGCCTCTCGGCGAAGGCCGGCAGGGAGGCGTCAGGACTTTTTCAACCTTAAATGCGCGTTAACGGAAGGGGCCTAGCCTCGGGGTCAGAGTCTCCTTTCGCGTCCGGTCCCGCATGCGCTCGCTTCGCCGCCCCGCGTCGCCCTACGACACCTTCGTCGACACGCTGCGCCCGTTCCTGGCGCGGCGGCTGACGGAACTCGGCGGGCTCGTCCTGTTCACGGGTGCGATCGGGCTGACCGTCGCGCTGGCGACGTGGTCGATCGACGACCCCAGCCTGAACCACGCCACCGACCACCTCGCCCACAACGTCCTCGGCCAGCCCGGCGCCGTGGTCTCGGATCTCGCGATGCAGATCCTCGGCCTCGGCGCGCTCGCCTTCGTGCTGCCGCCGGCCCTGTGGGGCATCCGCCTGATGCGCGAGCGCGACCTGCCGAACGGCGGGATGCGGATCGCGCTTTGGATCATCGGCTTCTGCGCCGCGAGCGCGGTGGCCAGCGCCCTGCCGCCGACCGCCCGCTGGCCGCTGCCGACTGGACTCGGGGGCGTCGCGGGCGACGCTCTGATGTCGGCTGCACGCACCATCGTCGGCGCGATCTCGCAGGCCGGCGCGGCGCTGGTCGGCTTCGTCTACGCCGGCGTCGCGATCCTCAGCCTCACGGCCGCCTGCCGCGTCGGCCCCGCCCTCGAGGAGGCGGACGAGGACCTGCCGCCCGTCGCGGCGCAGGCCAACCGCCCGCGCCGGACCCATCCGGATGCGAGCCAGGACCGCCGACAGGACCGCGGGTACGACGAGCGCGACGAATCCGACGAGCCGGGGCTCGGCATCGTCGGCTTCGGCACCGTCCTCCAGGCGGCGATGCGCGGCCGGGCGGCCTTGGCCGAGCGCTGGGAGATGTGGCGGGCGCAGCGCTTGGGCGTCGGCGGCCTGAGCTTCGCCGGCGCCTCGCCGGCGCTCGCCGCCCGGCGCGCCTTCTCCGACGAGGACCTACCCTGGGCGAGCCAACTGCCGAACGGCGGCCGCGCGGCCGAGCCGCGCCGCGAGCCGGTCTTCGAGCCGCGCGGGGAGCAAGCTTCACCTGAATTCGCGCCTCATGACACGACCCTTGGCGCGCCGCAGGCCCGGCGTCCGATCCCCGTCGTCCACGACGACGAGGAGTTCGAGGGCGAGGATGCGCCCGCCGCCGTCCCGGCAGAGGTCGCGGCCTCCCGCGTCTCCGCGCCGGTCGCGCCGGTGGCGCAAGCCCGTCGCCCGGCGCCGATGAGCGACCCGAACGATTACCGCCATCCGGCGCTCGATCTCCTGGCCGAGCCGCGCGGCCCCTCGCAGGCGAGCCTGGTCTCGGCCGACGCGCTGGAGCAGAACGCGACCCTTCTGGAGGCGACGCTGGGCGATTTCGGCGTACGCGGCGACATCCTCGCGGTGCGCCCCGGCCCGGTCGTGACTCTCTACGAATTGGAGCCGGCCCCCGGCACCAAGTCCTCCCGGGTGATTTCGCTCGCCGACGACATCGCCCGCTCGATGTCGGCGGTCTCGGCCCGCGTCGCCGTGGTTCCCGGCCGCAACGCCATCGGCATCGAGCTGCCGAACGCGCGGCGCGAGACGGTTTACCTGCGCGAGCTCCTGGCCTCGGTCGACTTCGTCGAGACCAAGCACAAGCTCGCGCTTTGCCTCGGCAAGAACATCGGCGGCGAGCCGATCATCGCCGACCTCGCCCGCATGCCGCACCTGCTGGTGGCCGGCACCACCGGCTCGGGCAAGTCGGTGGCGATCAACACCATGATCCTCAGCCTGCTCTACCGGATGAAGCCGGAGGAGTGCCGCCTGATCATGGTCGACCCGAAGATGCTGGAGCTGTCCGTCTACGACGGCATCCCGCACCTGCTCTCGCCCGTCGTCACCGACCCCAAGAAGGCGGTCATCGCCCTCAAGTGGGCCGTGCGCGAGATGGAGGAGCGCTACAAGAAGATGTCCAAGGTCGGCGTGCGCAACATCGACGGGTTCAACGCCCGGCTCGACGAGGCGCGCCAGCGTGGCGAGGTCCTGACCCGCACCGTCCAGACCGGGTTCGACCGGCAGACCGGCGAGGCCGTCTACGAGAACGAGGAGATGGACCTCTCCCCGTTGCCCTACATCGTGATCGTGGTCGACGAGATGGCCGACCTAATGATGGTGGCCGGCAAGGACATCGAGGGTGCGATCCAGCGTCTGGCGCAGATGGCGCGGGCGGCCGGCATCCACCTGATCATGGCGACGCAGCGTCCGTCGGTGGACGTGATCACCGGCACGATCAAGGCGAACTTCCCGACGCGGATCAGCTTCCAGGTGACGAGCAAGATCGACTCGCGCACGATCCTCGGCGAGATGGGCGCCGAGCAGCTCTTGGGCCAGGGCGACATGCTGTTCATGGCCGGCGGCGGTCGCACGACGCGCGTGCACGGGCCGTTCTGCTCGGACTCGGAAGTCGAGAGCGTGGTCGCCCACCTCAAGCGCCAGGGCCGGCCGGCCTACCTCGAGGCGGTCACCGCCGACGACGGGTCGGAGGACGCTCCCAAGGGCTCGGCCCCGGTCGCAGGCCGCGGCGGCGACGCGCTGGAAGTGGACGGCGCGGTGTTCGACCAGGGCTCGTTCGGCGAGGCCGGCGGCGACCTCTACGACCAGGCCGTCCAGGTCGTGCTGCGCGACAAGAAGGCGTCCACAAGCTACATCCAGCGCCGCCTGCAGATCGGCTACAACCGCGCCGCCTCGATCATGGAGCGCATGGAGCAGGAGGGCATCGTCGGCGGTGCCAACCATGCCGGCAAGCGCGAGATCCTGGCCGAAGCCGAGGGCTGAGGCGCCCAGCGCGCGCCCCGATCCCCAGCGATCGGATCGCCGGGGCGCGGACGTCGCCCCGCGCCGACGCTGTCCACAGGCGTGTGCGACCGATCGCGGCGGACTTGCGCGGGACCAGGAACCGCACCGGCTGAGGCCGGTTCCCCCGATCCGGACGGCGATCTGCCTCCGGCATCGGCAACCGTGCCGCAAAATTCATCGCAGACGCGGGTTCTCATGCTTTCCTACGCGGACAACCGCGGGTTTTCGCTCGCCACCGACCTGTCCACTCTGCACCCGGCGCCGATCCGGATGCCGCGGGACGACGCCGACCATCCGCTGGCGGCGCAGTTCCGGGACTTCATCCGGGCTCAGCCCTTCCCTTGCGTCGGCGCCAAGTCGGCCCTGTCGCGGGGGCGGATGAAGATCGTGGTCGCCCGCGACATCACCTCCGGCTGGGACGACACACGCATCTATCCGGCGCTGCTGGCGTTCATCGCCCGCTACCGCGCCCAGCCCGACCTGTTCCAGAGCTTCGCCATCGTGTTCGAGGGGCCCGGCGACCTCTCCGAGCAGGCCTTCGAGGAGAACCTGTGGGCGCGGGCGCAATCGCTCTCGGACAAGGACGGCTTCCTCGGCCAGGCCTACGACCGGCGCGTCTCCGCCGACCCGGAGGACGCGCACTTCTCGCTCAGCTTCGGCGGCGAGGCGTTCTTCATCGTCGGCCTGCATCCGGGGGCGAGCCGGCCGGCCCGGCGCTTCAGTTCGCCGGTCCTGGTCTTCAACCTCCACGACCAGTTCGAGCGGCTCCGCGCGGAAGGCCGCTACGAGAAGCTGCGCGAGAACATCCTGGCGCGCGACGCGGCCTTCGCCGGCTCGCTCAACCCGATGCTGTCCCGGCACGGCGAGGTCTCGGAGGCGCGCCAGTACAGCGGGCGTGCGGTCGATTCCGACTGGGCCTGCCCGTTCAGCGGGCGCACGAAGGGCGGCGGCGATGTCTGAGGCGCATTCGGCCTGCGGGCACCACACCATCGCGCCGCGCTCGGGCACGGCCTTCACCCTCGACAAGGGCCAGTTCCTGGTGGTCACCGACCCGCAGGGCGAGCAGGTCGCGGACTTGCTGGCGTTCAACCGCGGCGACCTCGACGAGGTGATCTCGTCGGGCCGGACGCTGGATTACGCCAGCCGGATCTACCTGACGACGGGCGACCCGCTCTACTCGAACCGCTCGAACGTGATGCTGCGCATCGTCGAGGACACGGTCGGCCGGCACGACTTCCTCCTGACGCCGTGCTCGGCCGACACCTTCCGCATCATCTACGGCGACGCCGAGCCGCATCGCGGATGCTTCGGCAACCTCGCGGCCGCCCTCGAACCCTTCGGCATCGGGCCGGACCGCATCCCGGTGGCGTTCAACGTCTTCATGAACGTCACCGTCGACGGGCACACGGGCGCGCTGAAGGTCGAGCCGCCCCTGAGCCGCGCCGGCGACCGGATCGTGTTCGAGGCGATGCAGGACCTCGTGATCGGGCTCACCGCCTGCTCGGCGCTGCAATCGAACAACTTCGCCTTCAAGCCGATCCACTACGCGGTCGAGGCGTCCTGGCCACTGAGGGCCTGAGCGCCGCGTCGGCGGGAACCTTGCGGCCACCGCACGCGTCGCCCTCCTGCGGCCAAGCTCGGTCGCAGGAGGGCGTTGCCATGACCATCTCGATCTCGCACCTGCAGCCGGTCATCGCGATCCTGGCCGGGATCCTGATTCTGATCGCGCCGCGGCTTCTCAACTACATCGTCGCGATCTACCTCATCGCCGTCGGGGTGATTGGCCTCGGCCTGTTCCGCGGTCTATCCTGATCCCTGCGGAGCCGGTCGCGGCTGACAACCGGCGCGGAGCGTCACGCGGCGGGAGACCTTGGGCGGCGGCGTTCATCTTGCGTTGCAACACCGGATGGTCCAACCCGAACCGATAAGCTCGAGGGCCGAAAACCACCTCGATGCGAGACCCTTTTGACGCAAGATCCCTGGCAACCAGGTCCTCTTGCACGACGGACGGAATCGATATGACGAGCGGCACCGCGAAGTGGGTCTACACCTTCGGCGACGGCAAGGCCGAGGGCAAATCGCAGATGCGCGACCTGCTCGGCGGCAAGGGGGCGAACCTCGCCGAGATGTCCAATCTCGGCCTGCCGGTGCCCCCGGGCTTCACCATCACCACCGAGGTCTGCACCGCCTACTACGAGAACGGGCAGACCTATCCATCCGAGCTGAAGGCCCAGGTCGCGACCGCCCTGGACCAGGTCGGCGCGATCACCGGCAAGACCTTCGGCGACGCCTCCAACCCGCTTCTCGTCTCCGTGCGCTCGGGCGCCCGCGCCTCGATGCCGGGCATGATGGACACCGTGCTCAACCTCGGGCTGAACGACGCCACCGTCGCGGCGCTCGCCGAGAGCTCGGGCGACCCACGCTTCGCCTACGATTCCTACCGCCGCTTCATCACCATGTACTCGAACGTGGTGCTCGGCGTTGAGCACCACGCCTTCGAGGAGGCGCTGGAGCACTACAAGGAGGGCAAGGGCTTCGACCTCGACACCGAACTCGGCGCCGAGGACTGGAAGCACCTGATCGAGAAGTACAAGACGATCGTCGTCGACGAGCACGGCTCAGCATTTCCCCAAGGCGCCGAGGATCAGCTCTGGGGCGCCATCGGCGCGGTGTTCGACTCGTGGATGATCCCGCGGGCGAAGAAGTACCGCGAGCTCAACGCCATCCCCGAGAGCTGGGGCACCGCCGTCAACGTCCAGGCCATGGTGTTCGGCAACATGGGCGACACCTCGGCCACCGGCGTCGCTTTCACCCGCAATCCGTCCACCGGCGAGCGCGCGCTCTACGGCGAGTTCCTGATCAACGCGCAGGGCGAGGACGTCGTCGCCGGCATCCGCACGCCGCAGGACATCACCGAGAAGGCGAGGCTCGAGGCCAAGTCCGAGAAGCCGTCGATGGAGCGGGCGATGCCCGAATCCTACGCCGAGCTGACGCGGATCTACGAGATCCTCGAAAAGCACTACCGCGACATGCAGGACATGGAGTTCACCATCGAGAGCGGGAAGCTCTGGATGCTCCAGACCCGCAACGGCAAGCGCACCGCCAAGGCGGCGCTCCGCATCGCCGTGGATCTGGCCGGCGAGGGCCTGATCACGCAGGAGGAGGCGATCAGCCGGATCGAGCCCGGCGCCCTCGACCAACTCCTGCACCCGACGATCGACCCGAAGGCCGAGCGCAAGGTGATCGCGCAAGGGCTGCCGGCCTCGCCCGGCGCCGCCACCGGCGAGATCGTGTTCAACTCCGAGGACGCCGAGACCCTGCGCAAGGCCGAGCGCAAGTGCATCCTCGTGCGCATCGAGACGAGCCCCGAGGACATCCACGGGATGCACGCCTCCGAGGGCATCCTGACGACGCGCGGCGGCATGACCAGCCATGCGGCGGTCGTCGCCCGCGGCATGGGCAAGCCTTGCGTCTCGGGCGTCGGCTCGATCCGGATCGACTACAAGGCGCAGACCCTGTCCGTCGGCGGCGTGACCCTCAAGGCCGGCGACCGCATCACCATCGACGGCTCGACGGGGCAGGTGCTCCAGGGCGAGGTGACGATGCTGGCGCCCGAGCTGTCGGGCGACTTCGCCACCCTGATGGGCTGGGCCGACGCCTACCGCACCATGAAGGTGCGCGCCAACGCCGACACCCCGACCGACGCCCGCACCGCCCGCGACTTCGGCGCGGAGGGGATCGGCCTTTGCCGGACCGAGCACATGTTCTTCGAGGGCGACCGCATCATCGCGGTGCGCGAGATGATCCTGGCCGACGACGCGGAAGGCCGCCGCGCGGCGCTCGCCAAGATCCTGCCCTACCAGCGCCAAGACTTCGTCGAGCTGTTCACGATCATGTCGGGCCTGCCCGTCACGATCCGCCTGCTCGATCCGCCGCTGCACGAGTTCCTGCCGCACTCGGACGCCGAGGTACGGGAGGTGATGGACGCCACCGGCATCGCGGAGGACAAGATCCGCCACCGGATGCGCGAGCTTTCCGAGTTCAACCCGATGCTCGGCTTCCGCGGATGCCGCCTCGCCATCGCCTTCCCCGAGATCGCGGAGATGCAGGCCCGCGCGATCTTCGAGGCCGCGATCCAGGCGGCGCAGGAGACCGGGGCGCCGGTCACCCCCGAGGTGATGGTGCCGCTGGTGTTCTCGCGCGCCGAGTTCGACATCGTGAAGGGCCGCATCGACGCCACCGCCAAGGCGGTGTCGGAGGAGGCCGGCAAGGCGATCGACTACCAGGTCGGCACCATGATCGAGCTGCCGCGCGCCGCGCTCAAGGCCAACGAGATCGCGGTGACGGCGGAGTTCTTCTCCTTCGGCACCAACGACCTCACGCAGACGGCGCTCGGCATCTCC
The DNA here is from genome assembly GCF_008040045.1 of Methylobacterium sp. WL8. Lineage (NCBI taxonomy): Bacteria > Pseudomonadati > Pseudomonadota > Alphaproteobacteria > Hyphomicrobiales > Methylobacteriaceae > Methylobacterium > Methylobacterium sp. WL8. The sequence goes on from NZ_VRVF01000063.1 coordinate 14,134, forward strand.
CGCGACGACGCGGCGACCTTCCTCGGGCCCTACACGCAGAAGGGCATCCTCGCCGCCGACCCGTTCGTGACGATCGACCAGGAAGGCGTCGGCGAGCTGGTGCGGATCGGCGTCGAGCGCGGCCGCTCGGTCCGCCCCGACATCAAGCTCGGCATCTGCGGCGAGCACGGCGGCGACCCGGCCTCGATCGGCTTCTGCCAGGAGGTCGGCCTCGACTACGTCTCGTGCTCGCCCTACCGCGTGCCGATCGCGCGCCTCGCCGCCGCGCAGGCCGCCCTCGGCAAGGTCTCGGCGAAGGAAGGCTAGGGGGGCTTTCGCGAGGCTCGACCATCGCCGCCGGAGCCGATCCCGGCGCGAATCCCTTCTCCCGGACGGGCGAGAATTCACAGATCGCTGCTTCTGGCGGCTCGCTATGCGCGCATCCCCTCGCCCCGCCTGCGGGGAGAGGGCTTTGCCGACCTCGTCGTCGGCGAAGCGAGGCGGCAGCCGAGGGTGAGGGGGCTCGAACGAAAGAGGCTCCTCCGTTCGCGCCGCCTCACCGTCGCTTCGGCTTCGCCTCTCGCTTCCCGGCTGCACGACGAGGTGCAGCCGGGCCTCTGTCCGCAAGCGGGGAGAGGGGAAACCCGCGCCTGTTCCGAAGCTGTACTCCATCAACGAATGGGATGGGCCGGACAGGAGAGCGAGCCGCATCGGCGCCTCCGGCAACCCGCCGTCAACCACCTGAAAAAAACCTGCGGAAATAACGGAACCGGGCCGGCGAACCTCTGCCTTAGGCCTGCGTTGGATGATAGTGGCGAATCGGATGCGCGAGAGCGATCGACGGTCCGCCCGGACGTCAGTCATCCGCGGGAACGCCGGCCATGAACGACTCGTCCTCGTCGCAGCTCTATCTCGGGGAAAACCCCCGTACCGTGCCGATCCCGAAGGCGGTCGCGCGGGCCTACCTGTGGCTTGTCGGCGCCGGCACGCTGTTCGGGGTGATCGGCTTCGCCGTGGCGTCCCAGAGCAGCCTCGACGCCGCCCGCGTCGCCGGCGCCAACGGCGGCTACGCCGCGACCCTGGTCTCGGCGATGAGCGTCACCCAGGGCCGCCGCCTGCCCTGAGCGAGCGCCGAGGACGCAAGACTTCTCATTCAGCGCGTACCGGGAACCGCCCGGGTCGCCGAGCCCGTGAAGCGCACGGCCGTGAGGTCGTCGCCGGGGCTGCGGCGGCCGAAACGCGTCGTCACCGTGTCCGGCGAGGCGGCGACGACGCCGGCGGGCGCCGCGTCGGCGCGTGCGCGAGTCTGCGCCACGCGGACGGGCGCGACGCGGCTCGCCGGATGGGTTGCGTCGGACTCGATCGAGACCGTGGCGAACAGTGCCCGCAGCTGCGCCTTGGCGTCGGCGTCGGCCGGGACGAGGCGGTTGGCCGGGCGCGGCGCGGGCCGGTCCGAGACCGCCGCGAGGCTCGTGGACAGGCTCGCCATGCCGACGTTGCCGAGGCCGGCGAACTGCGCCGGGCGCGGCGGGGGCAGGGGCATCGCGAGCGCGGCGGCCGCCCCCGCGCGCGCCAATTAGGCGGGCCGGCGCGGCGGCAGCGGCGCCGCCACGCTCGACATCAGCGCGGCGTCGATGGCCTCGGCGGGCTTCGCGACCGCCGGCTCGCCGGTGAGCAGCGCCTTGGCATCGCGCCCGTCGCGGCGAAGCATCGCCTCGCGGAGCGCGCCGTCGGCAACCGGCGCCGTCGGTGCGGCGTAGGCCAGGGCCGCGCGGGCGCCGGAGGTGTCCTCCGGGTCGGCGCTCGCCACGGCGACCACCGGCTTCGGCCTTCCGCGCGGCGCTGCGACAGGCGCCGGAGCCGGGTCGCTCCGGCCGCCGAACAGGCCGGCGAGGAACCCGACGAGGCTCGGGCCCTCCTCCTCGTCGGCGGAGGCGATCTGCGAGGACACGCCGAGCACGGTGCCGCCGCGGGCCAGGATCTCGGCGCGGGCCTCCTCGTAGCGCGGGAACGGCCGGTTGTCGGAGGCCAGGTGGACGGTCTTGCCGTCGGGGAACAGGCGCGCGAGCTGGTCGTGGCTCATCCGCGGCCACATGCGGACCGAGCCGACGTCGAGGTGGACGAAGGGCGAGCCGGCATGCGGATACCAGCCGACGCCGCCGCGCTGCATCTGCAGCCCGACCGCGCGGATGTCGTCGATCGAGACGCCGGGCAGGTAGAAGTCCATCGCCTTGCCGAGCATGTGCTGGCTGTACTCGGCCACCGCCTTCGAGCGGCGGCGCAGCATCGCGTTGGTGCCGGGCGAGCGATAGGCCGAGACGACGTGGATCGGCTCGGAGGCGCCGACCTGTCGATAGGCCTCCCATACCGTGTCGAACAGGCGCGGGTCCATCTTGGTCGGCTCGTCGATGCGCCAGTCGCGCAGGAGCCAGTTCAGCTGCTCCAGGGCCGCGCGGTCGTAGCGCCCGTCGCGCTTGAACGTGATGGTCGCGCTTTCCTTGGTGTGGGTGTGGAAGATCGTCAGCGAACGGGTGTCGCCGTTGGCGACCGCATCCTGGGTGCCGGTGGTCCCCGCCGCCAGCGCCATGACCATGCCGGACAGGCCGAACAGGATTCGCCGAAGACGAGAGGGCCGGGGCGTCGTCTGGCTCGGCGTCGGCACGATCGTCTCACCCCTCGGACGCGGCCCGCGCTGCGCGCGGGACCATGGTGAACGCAAGGTTGCCGAAAACCGTGAAGACCGGGTTATCGGCGCCCCCTGCAGGACACCCGCGATTCCCTTACGGCTAAGTCTGGACCGTGGCGAAATCGTGCCGGCAAGCGTGCCGGCGCACGTCACCGCGCCGGTGATGCGGACGGGTCACGGGAAGCCCCGCCGGAGGCGAACGCCAGACCGGCAAAGCGGCCGGATCACCACCAGCTGCGCGAAACCGGAGCGGGGTTCGGGGTCCACAGGCCGGGCTCGCCGAACTCGGGCGCCGGGGCCTCTGCGCTCGCCCGCACGGCACGGCGCGGCACGGCGGAGTGGCGCGGCTTGGGCGGCGCCGGCACGGAGACGGCCTCCGCCGTCCTGCGTGTCGGCTCGGACGGGCGGATCGCCGGGGAGACCCTGGCCATCGCGCCGCCGCCCCCGAGGCCGAGGGCCGCGCGCATCGGCGCATCGTAGCCGTAGAGGTCGGGCAGCGTGCGGTAGCTGCCGCCGTCGTCGACGGTGGCCGTGAAGTAGGCGAGGTGCACCGGCAGCTTGTGCTCCAGGCGGATGGTGCGCTCGCCTTTGCCGACGAGCTTCTTCAGGCGCTCCTCGGTCCAGTTCGGCAGCACCACGTCGGCGAAGCGGAACGGGTCGTCGACGCGGATGCAGCCGTGGCTGAGCGCCCGCTCCGAGCGCGAGAACAGCGAGCGGTTCGGCGTGTCGTGCAGGTACACGGCATGCTGGTTGGGGAACATGAACTTGATGAAGCCGAGCGCGTTCTTCTCGCCCGGCGGCTGGCGCAGCGAGACGTGGCCGCCGCGGCGCACGATCTCGTAGCCACCCCAGGTGCTGCCGCCGTAGCTCGCGATCTTCGGCAGCATGGTCTTCAGGATCGAGGGCGGGACGTACCACGACGGGTTCACCACCGCGTATTCCATCAGCCCGGAGAACAGGGGCGTGCGCGAATCCGGCTTGCCGACGATGACGCGCGCCTCGTCGCGCTGGCGCCCGTCGCGGAACACCCGCAGGCGGAACTCGGGCACGTTGACCAGCACGTAGTCGGGCCCGAGATCGCTGCCGAGCCAGCGCCAGCGCTCCATGTTGACGATCAGCGCCGCGTCGTCGCCCACCGGCCGCACGATCCCGGCCTGACCGGCCCCTTGTCCCGCGCCCTGCGCCAGCGCCACCACGGTCTGGACGTTGAGGACGCCGTTGCCGGGCAGCCCACGGCTCCGCTGGAACCCGGCAACTGCGGCGGCGACGCCGGAATCGTACTCCTCCGCGTCGCCCGGGGGGGCGTCGAGGGTGCCGGCCTTCCGGCTTTCGAGATCGAAGTGGGCGCGCAGCAGCGGCACGCGCGCATCGCGCATGCCGACGCGCAGGGCCGGCCCGGGCGGAAGCCGCAAAGCGGCCGCCGCGGGACGCGCGTCCTCCTTGACGGCCGGGGCGCGCGCCACCGAGAGGCGGCTCTTCAGGGCGAGGTAGCCGGGCGAATGCGGGTTGTAGGCCTGGAGCAGGTCGCCGGCGCTGCCGCCGGCGCCGGCCAGGCTCGACAGCACCGTGTCGGCGGCCGGCAGGTCGAGGGTCGGGGTGATCAGCCGCGAGATCGCCGCGAGGTTCAGCCGCCCGCCGCGTGCGTCGCGGGCATAGAGGGCGGCGGCGGCCGAGAGTTTCAGGTCGGCCTCGGCGAGGGCGGCGAGATTGTCTGATCCGGCCGCGCTCTCGCCCGTCCCCGGATTGTCCGGCTTGGCGGCCTTCGGGAGCGCCGGCACCGGATAGGCGCGGGCGTCGAGGCCGTCCTCAGGCGCCGCCGCGAGGCGCGCGGCCACGGCCTTCGCCGCCGGCGTGTAGGCGCCGTCCACGATCCAGACCGGCTTGAAGGCGCCGAGCGCGTAGAAGGCCTGGATCGACTCGCGCTCCTTGGTGGTCAGCCGGGCGAGCAGCGGAGCGGAGGCGGCGAGGCGGTTGAACACGGCCGCCGCCTGCGGGTCGCTCGGCGCGGTCGGGGCCGCGGTGACGGCAGGGCGCTCGGGCGAGGGCGCCTCGGATCGTGCCGGATCGGCCTTCGCCGGCTCCGACGGCGTCACCGCCTCGAGGCCGGTGGCCGGGGGCGGCAGGCTCGGATCGGAGGCGGACGCCTTGTCCGGGCCCGACGCTTTATCGAGGTTGGAGGTCCTGTCGCCGTCGAAGGGCTTGTCCGGCGTCGCGGTCGCGACGGCGGCGGCCGGCGGGACGTCGTCGAGCCCGCCGCGGGCGGAGGCGGCCGTCGTCAGGACGCCCTGCGCGACGGAGCCGGCCAACAGGACGGCCAGGGCTGCTTGGGCCGAGCGCGAGACGCTCATCTGCGAACCTCCTGGGGACCGACCTCGAGGCCGCCCACAACCTTATCAGTATCTGCGCTCGCCCGATCGTGTGCAATCGCACCCCGTCCGCGCGCGCCGCAGAGTGCCGGCAAGTGTCTGATCCGCCACGCATCGAGCGCGGGCTTCCAGCCTTCAGGCCGATCAGGCCGCGGCGTCCTCGGCCTTGGCGTCGCCGTCGAGCCCGAGCTCCTTGAGCTTGCGATACAGGGTCGATCGGCCGATTCCGAGGCGGCGCGACACCTCCGACATCCGGCCGCGATAGAATTGCAGCGCGAAGCGGATGATCTCGGCCTCCAGCGCATCCATCGGCTTCATCTCGCCGGTATCCTCGACCACCAGCGACAGGGCGTGCGGATCGCGCACCTCGACGCGGACGATCTCGCGCACCGGCTCGGGCGAATGGGCCGACAGCATCGGCTGCACCGGGGCTGCCGGGATGCGCACGTCGAACCCCTCGACCTGGGCGGCGATCTGCGGGAACTCGGCCACCGTCAGCTCGTCGCCGTCGGCGAGGACGACGGCGCGGAACAGCGCGTTCTCCAGTTGCCGGACGTTGCCGGGCCAGCCGTAGCGGGTCAGCAGCGCCATCGCCTCGGCGGTGATCGCGCGGACGCGCTTGCCTTCCTCCGCCGCGAACCGGGCGCAGAACGAGCGCACCAGGTCGGGGATGTCCTCGCGGCGGGCGCGCAGCGGGGGCAGGGTCATCGGGAAGACGTTGAGGCGATAGTACAGGTCTTCGCGGAAACGCCCCTCCTTGACGAGGTCGAGGAGCGATCGGTTCGTCGCCGAGACCAGGCGGATGTCGACGCGCACGCTGCGCTTGCCCCCGACGGGGTCGACCTCGCCCTCCTGCAGCGCGCGCAGCAGCTTTACCTGAGCGTCGAGGGGCAACTCGCCGATCTCGTCGAGGAACAGCGTCCCGCCGGACGCCTCGACGAACTTGCCGGCATGGCGCTCGGTGGCGCCGGTGAAGGCGCCCTTCTCGTGCCCGAACAGGGTCGACTCGACGAGGTTGTCGGGGATCGCGCCGCAATTGACCGTGACGAAGGGCTTTCCGCGCCGCTCGCCCGAGCCCTGGATCGCACGGGCCAGCACCTCCTTGCCGACGCCGGACTCGCCCTCGATCAGCACCGGGATGTTGGACTTCGCGGCGCGCTCGGCCAGCCGGATCACCCGCTCCATGTCGGGCGACTTCGAGGTCAGGTCCTTGAAGCTGAGCGAGCCGGAGGCGCGGCGGCGCATGCGCCGGACTTCCTCCTCAAGGTGGTCGACCCGGAGCGCGTTCTTGATCGAGACCTGCAGACGCTCGGCGCCGGCAGGCTTGACCACGAAGTCGACGGCGCCGGCGCGCATCGCCGTGACGACGGCGTCGATCGACCCGTTGGCGGTCTGGACGATGACCGGGGTGTCGAGGCCGGATTTCCGCATCTCGGCCAGCACGCCGAGCCCGTCGAGGCCGCCGGGCATGACGAGGTCGAGGAGCACCACGTCGATCTCGGGGTGGGTCCGGAGCAGGGCGAGCGCGTCCGCACCGTTCTCCGCGAGCGTCGCCTCGAAGCCGAAGCGGCGCACCGTCGCCTCGGCGAGACGACGCTGAACGGGATCGTCGTCGACGATCAGGACCGTTGTCGCCATGCGGGCTCTTCCTCGCTGCCGCGGGTCGTCCGCGGCGCCGGACCTTGCGGGTTCCGGCGCCCGGCGCGACCGGCGGGTGTTTCGTTTCGAGCCGGAGCCTCGCCCAGATGCGTAAAGCGCCGCTTAACGACGACGGGAGATTTGCCGCAGCCGCCGCTTGCGTCCCCTTGCGCCTGAGGATTCCGGTTGAACGCCGTCGGCTGCGCTCGATATGAGGCAGGGCGGGGCCGTCGAGCCCCGGACAGGCGGCGCGACGCGCCGGCAACGCACCCGAGGATCTATGACCATTCGAGCCCTCGCCCCCGCTTGGTCACCGCTTCGGAGCGCCGAGGGCGCCGCCGCGGCGCGCGCCGCCGCCCACGCGGTCGACCTCGGGCCGCTCCCCGAATGGGACCTCGCCGACCTCTATTCCGGCCTGGACGCCCCGGACTTCCGCCGCGACCTCGCGAAAGCGGAGGCGGATTGCCGTTCCTTCTCCGAGACCTACGCCGGGAAGATCGCGCAGCTCGCGAGCGGCCCCGACGCCTCCGCCAGTCTCGCCGCCGCGGTCGCCGCCTACGAGGGCATCGAGGAGCTGCTCGGCCGGCTGATGTCCTATGCCGGGCTGGTCTATTCCGGCGACACCACCGACGAGGCGCGGGCGAAGTTCTACGGCGACACCCGCGAGCGCCTGACGAACGCCTCCGGCGACCTGCTGTTCTTCGCCCTCGAGCTCAACCGCATCGAGGACGCCGTGCTGGACGCGGCGATGGCCGGGGGGCCGCTCGCGCATTACGCCCCGTGGATCGAGGACCTGCGCCGCGAGAAGCCGTTCCAGCTCGAGGACCGGATCGAAAAACTGTTCCTGGAGAAGTCCGTCACCGCGAACGCGGCCTGGGACCGGCTGTTCAACGAGACCATCGCGGCGCTGCGCTTCCCGATCCAGGGCGAGCGGCTGCCGCTGGAGCCGACGCTGAACAAGCTTCAGGACCCGGACGGCGCGGTGCGCCGGGAGGCGGCCGGCGCGCTCAGCGAGGTGTTCCGCGAGAACCTGCGGGTGTTCACGCTGATCACCAACACGCTGGCCAAGGACAAGGAGATCTCGGACCGCTGGCGCGGCTTCAAGGACGTGGCGGATGCCCGCCACCTCTCGAACCGGGTCGAGCCGGAGGTGGTCGCCGCGCTCGTGGACGCCGTGCGCGAAGCCTATCCGCGGCTGTCGCACCGCTACTATCGCCTGAAGGCGAAGTGGTTCGGCGTCGAGGCGCTGCCCTACTGGGACCGCAACGCCCCGCTGCCGAAGGTCGAGCAGCGCACCATCCCCTGGACCGAGGCGCGCGACACGGTGCTCGACGCCTACAATGCGTTCTCACCGAAGATGGCCGGCATCGCGAGGGACTTCTTCGACCGGCGCTGGATCGACGCGCCGACGCGGCCCGGCAAGGCGCCCGGCGCCTTCGCGCACCCGACGGTGCCCTCGGTCCACCCCTACGTGCTCGTCAACTACCAGGGCAAGCCGCGGGACGTGATGACGCTGGCGCACGAACTCGGCCACGGCGTCCACCAGGTGCTGGCCGGCCACAACGGCGCGCTGATGGCGCCGACGCCGCTGACGCTGGCCGAGACCGCCAGCGTGTTCGGCGAGATGCTGACCTTCCGGCGCCTGCTGGCCGCGACCACGAACACGACCCAGCGCCGGGCGATGCTGGCCGCCAAGGTCGAGGACATGATCAACACGGTGGTGCGCCAGATCGCGTTCTACTCGTTCGAGCGCAAGGTCCACCTCGCCCGCGCCGAGGGCGAGCTGACGGCCGAGCAGATCAACGGCCTGTGGATGTCGGTGCAGGCCGAATCGCTCGGCCCGGCGATCACGCTCGATGCCGGATACGAGCCGTTCTGGGCCTACATCCCGCACTTCATCCACTCGCCGTTCTACGTCTACGCCTACGCCTTCGGCGATTGCCTGGTGAACTCGCTCTACGGGGTCTACGCCAAGGCCGAGGACGGCTTCGTCGAGCGCTACTTCGCCCTGCTCTCGGCCGGCGGCTCGAAGCCCTACGGCGAGCTCCTGGCCCCGTTCGGCCTCGACGCACGCGATCCCGGCTTCTGGCAGATCGGGCTCGGCATGATCGAGGGGATGATCGCGGAGCTCGAGGGGATGGAAGCCGAGGCCTGACCACCCGCGACCACGCCCATGAAAAGACCCGCGACGGGGCTGCCGTCGCGGGTCTTTTCATTTCAGGCTCGCAGTCTCAGGTTCGGCCGCGATCAGACGGCGGCGACGGCGACCTGGATGTTGCCGCGGGTGGCGTGCGAGTACGGGCAGACGACGTCGGCGCGCTTCACCAGGTCGGCGGCCGTCGCGGGGTCGATGTCGGGCAGGCTGGCCTTGAGGCTGACGGTGAGGCCGAAGCCGGTGCCGTCCTCGCGCTTGCCGATGCCGACCTCGGCGTCGACGCGGGCGTCCTCGGGCACCTTCACCTTGTCCTGGGCGGCGACGAACTTGATCGCGCCGAGGAAGCAGGCGGCGTAGCCGGCGGCGAAGAGCTGCTCGGGGTTGCTGCCGGGGCCGCCGTTGCCGCCGAGCTCCTTCGGGGTCGAGAGGCCGACGCCGAGGCGGCTGTCGTCGGTCGCCGCGGAACCCTCGCGGCCGCCGGTGGCGTGGGCGTGGGCGGTGTACAGAGCCTGCATCGTCGTCTCCTGATCGGATGGCGTTCGCACGGGCGTCGTGCTGAGCCGATGCCCTCTCCTTGCACGAATATCGATTGCGCACAATCTACATTTTGGGGCCAACGCCGTCGCAATGCCCTGCCGTCGGCCGGCCCGGCATGCCCCGCGAGGCCCTTGCCGCCCCATCGGGGTCGCGGGAAGAACGCTCCCGCTCGGGAGCTTCGCGCGATTCGCTCAATCGCGCGCAGGGAGGTGGAAGATCGCGCGCGCCTCGTCCGGGGTCGCCGGCGCGCAATCGAGGAGCGACAGCAGCGTCACCGCCTTCTCGACCAGGGCGGCGTTGTTCGGCGCGAGCTTGCCACGGGCGAGGTAGAGGTTGTCCTCCAGGCCGACGCGGACGTTGCCGCCCATGCTCGCAGCCAGCGCCACCATCGGGAATTCGGCCCGGCCGATGCCGAAGGCCGACCAGACCGCGTCGGCCGGCAGGCGCGCCCGCATCTGCACCAGGGTCTCGGGGTCGGCCGGGGCGCCCCACGGGATGCCGAGGCAGATCTGGAATAACGGGGGCGCGGCGAGATGCCCCTCGGCGATGAGGTGGCGGGCGAGCGCGATGTGGCCGAGGTCGAACACCTCGATCTCCGGACGGACGCCCGCAGTTCGGATCGTCTCGGCCATGGCGCGCAGGTGCGCCGGAGTGTTGAGGAACAGGTGCTCGCCGAAGTTCATCGTCGCCACGTCGAGGGTGCAGAGCTCGGGCTTCAGCGCGCTGACGTGGCGGGTCCGCACCTCCGGGCTCACGAAGGTGGTGCCGGGCCCCGCCGCCGCCGGGTCGGCCGCGCCCGGCACGAAGCGCCCGCCGGGCCCCGTCGTCAGGTTGAGGATCACGTCGGCGTTCCGCGCGCGGATGCGCTCGACGACCTCGCGGTAATGGTCGAACTCCATGCTCGGTGCCGCGGTGTCGGGGTGGCGGACATGGATGTGCACCACCGCGGCGCCGGCCTCGGCCGCCTCGAGCGCCGAGCGGGCGATGGCCTCCGGGCTGACCGGCACCGCCGGGTTCTTCGCGGTCGTGTCGAACGAGCCGGTCAGGGCGCAGGTGATCACGGTCTTCTGCGACATCGCCGTCTCCTCAGATCATCCCGCCGTCGACCACCAGCGTCTCGCCGGTGATGTAGGCGCCGCCCGCGGCGAGGAAGAACATCGCCTCGGCGATGTCCTCGGGCTCGGCCAGGCGCGCCATCAGGGTGTTGGCGACGGTCGCCGCCTTGCGCTCCTCCGGCCAGTTCGCGGTCCAGGGCGTGGCCACAAGGCCCGGCGCGACGGCGTTGACCCGGATCTCGGGGGCGAGCGCCCGGGCGAGCGAGCGCGTCAGGTTCATGAGCCCGGCCTTGCTCGCCGAATAGGCAATGCTGGAGCCGCGCCGCCCGAGGCCGGCCACCGAGGCGGTGTTGACGATGGCGCCGCGGCGCGCCTTCAGGGCGGGGGCGGCCGCCCGCGCGCAGCGATAGGGGCCGACGAGGTTCGTCGAGAGGATCGCGTTCCAGAAGTCCTCGGTCATCGCGTCGAGGTCCTCGAAGGCGATCGGCGCCTGCGTGCCCGAGGTGCCGGCGTTGTTGATCAGCACATCGAGGCCGCCGAGCGTCGCGATCGCCGCGGCGACCATCGCCTCCGCCTCGCCCGCGCGGGACACGTCGCCGGCGACCGCCGTGACGGAGAGACCTTCGGCGCTCAGCCGCCCGGCGGCTTCCGGGCCGCGTGGGTCGTCCGCGAGGTGGTTCAGGGCGACCGTGGCCCCGTTACGCGCAAACAGCGTGGCCGCGGCCAGGCCGATGCCGGAGGAGGCCCCGGTGACGAGGACGGCTTTGCTGCGAAGGTCGGCGCTGATCATCGTGTGCTCCCGGGTGGGGTTGGTGCGTGGCGGCTGGGAACGCTCACGTCCCCTCCATCCGGCCGATGGTGCGCAGGGCCGCCTTCAGGGCGAGCAGCTTGCGGTCGCGGTCGCGAAACAGCTCCGCCGGGTCGCGACCGCCCCAATCGAAGTAGCCGCGCCCGGCCATCACCCCTGTCCGGCCCTCGGCGCAGAGGGCGTCGAGGCTGTCGGACCGGGTGCGCGGCGGGGGCGGGCTGTAGCTCGCGTTGGCGAGCGCCCTTCGCTGCAGGTCGAGCCCGGTGAAGTCCGCCTTGGCGAGGTGGCCGAGGATCGGGATGCGTAAGGCGAGCCCATGCACGATGGCGTCGTCGATCTCGCGCGGGGTGGCGTAGCCCGCGTCGAGGAGGTGGTGCACCTCCGCCGTGATCGCCGACTGGATGCGGTTGGCGACGTAGCCCGGCACGAAGCGCTTCAGCACGATCGGCACCTGGCCCAAGCCCACGACGAGGTCGCGGATGCCCGCCACCACCTCCGGCAGCGTCTCGGGGCCGGGCACCACGTCGACGAGGTCGACGATGTAGGGGGGCGTGTACCAGTGCGCGACGACGGCGCGCGGCTGGCGCATCGCCGGGATCAGCGGGAAGACGTCGAGGTAGCTGGTGTTGCTGGCGATCACCGCATCGTCGGCGCAGAGCCGGTCGAGCTCGGAGAACAGCCCGCGCTTCGCCTCCGGGTCCTCGGTGATCGCCTCGATGACGAGGCTCGCCCCGTCGACGGCGCTTGCGAGGTCCTGCGAGAGGCGAACGGCGGCGGCGAGGCGGTCGGCGCTCCACCCGTCCGGCGCGGCTCCGGCCCCCTGCAGGGTCGCGAGCGCGGAGGCCATCAGGCCGGGCACGGCGTCGAGGGTCTCAAGGCGGCTGTCGACGAGGCGGACGGCATGGCCGCCGAGGGCAAGGACCAGGGCGATGCCGTGGCCCATCAGCCCGGCCCCGACGACGGCGATCTCGGCCATGATGTCCTCCTCCGGTCAGACGGTGGCGATCGGCGTCGCCGGCGAGCCGACGGCGCCGGGAAGCCGCAGGGGCGGCGCGGTGAGCAGGAAGCGATGGCGTCCGTTCGCGCGCAGCCAGTCCGCCAGCGGCGTCAGGTGCCAGAGCTCGCCCAGCGGCAGCCCGAGCTTGAACAGGCAGTGCTCGTGCAGCGGCAGGATCGCGCAGCAGGCCCCGCCCGGACGCGCGGGATAGGCCTCGACCGCGTAGTTGTCGGCGATCAGCGCGGACAGGCCGCTGTCGGTGATCCAGTCGAGCAGCCGCCGATCGCGCCCGTCGAGGACGGCGCAGATGCGGTGGACCGCATCCCGGTCCGGCTCGCCGGCCCAGGCAAGGAGCCGGTCGGCGAAGCCGGTATGCAGGCAGACCATGTCGCCGGGCTCGACCGCGACCGCGTCGGCTTCCAGGATGTGCATCAGGCCGTCGTAGCCGACGAGCGCGCGGGCGTCGCCGCAATGCGCCCGCAGGTCGATCATCACGCCGCGACCCTGCATGCCGTGCTCGGCCAGGCGCTCGATGCCGAGGCGGTGCGCCCGCGACGGAGCCTCGACCTCGGCGGCCTCGCTCGGACCCGTCACGTCGAGACCGCCGCGGAAGCCGTTGTAGTAGAAAGGTTTTGGCGTTCCGTCCCCGTCGGCGTCGAATAGGCCGCCGACATGGGCGAGGCTGTCCCACTGCGTCGAGTATTGCAAGTAGAGCATCACCCGGTCGTCGCAGATCACGTCGGTGGCGCCGTCCACCTCCTCGCAGACCCGGAAGTTCGTCACCGGCCGGCCGTTGGTCCGCACCGTCGGGCTGAGGCGCGGCGGGTGACGGCGCTGGTTCAGGACGTTTCCGCCGGGCAGGTCGAGGGGCAGGCTGAGGCAGAAGGTACGCCCCTCGCGGACCTCGGCGACGCCCTGGAGCACCTTGGCCGCATCGAGCCCGTTGACGCGGCCGAGCTGGTCGTCGGGGCCGTAATCGCCCCAGGTCGAGCCCTCGGGCCGGCGGCGCCAGCGCGGCGCGGTCATCGGCGCGTCCTGCCGGAATCGGTCCTGCCCGCGCAGATCCGTGGCGCGGCGGGTGCCGGAGCCGGGCGCATGCGTCCATCCCTGAAGCCGGATCCTTGACGGATCCCGTTGCCGGCATCGTCCGTCCGGCCATACCGGTCTGTCAACGACCCGGTCGCGGTCGGAGCGACGAAGCCGGGCGGAATTGTCAGGGCGCGCGGGCGCCCGCATACCCGGCCTTCGAAACGGGCGAGGGTCGGAGCAGCCGATGCGCGAGCAGGATACGATCTTCGGGGCCGACATCCCCTTCGCGCGGCTCTGCGGCGTCGAGGCCCTCGGCTATGCCGACGGGCGAACCCGGCTGCGGCTGCGCCTGCGCGACGACCACGGCAACAACCTCGGCATCGCCCATGGCGGCGTGATCTGCACGCTCCTCGACATCGCCATGGGCACCGCGGCGCGGCTCTCGGCGGGGCGTCCGGTGCTCACCCTTGACATGCAGACCCGCTTCCTCGCCCCCGGTCGCGGCGTGCTGCTGGCCGAAGGCTTCGTGGTGCGCGGTGGGCGCTCGGTGCTGTTTTGCGAGGCGGAAATCCGCGGGGAGGGCGGCAACCTGGTCGCCACCGCGAGCGGCCTGTTCAAGCCCGCCGGCCGGGACGGGCAACCCCCCGGAAGCCGGGTGAACGCCTGAGGTGACGACACCGAACCAACCTGGTTTCCCGGAATGGGGCGACCCGGGAAACGAAAAAGGGCGGACACCGCTGCCGGTGCCCGCCCATGAACCGTCGCTGAAGGTGCAGCCCCGAGGGACTGCGGTCGATTTCAGAGACCGCTGAACTTGTAGTTGAAGCCAGCGCGAACGACGTTGCCATCGGTGGTGAAGCGCGAGACGTACGCACCGGTACCGACGCCGGGGACCGCGCTGACGACGACGTTGCGGCTGCCCAGGTCGTAGTGGAGGTACTCGACCTTCACGGTGACCGCCTCGTACTTCAGGCCGAGGTACTTGCCGAAGGCGAAGGTGTTGAGAAAGCTGTCGGTGGGCACTGCGAATTCGATGCCGCCGCCGTAGGCATAGCCGGTCTCGAAGTCGTCGTAGCGGCCGGCGAACTGCAGGGCGTTGCCGGGCGTGAAGAAGCGGGCGTCGTAGAACACGTTGCCGTAGGCGAGACCGCCCATGCCGTACACCAGCACCCGATCGAAGCCGTAGCCGACGCGGCCGGTGAGGGTACCGAGCCAGTCGAGGCTCTGACGGTAGGCGGCCGGGTTGCCCACGACGCCGCCGGCGAGCGGAGCGCCGATCACGAAGCGGTTCTTGGTGAGGTCGGTCCAGTCGATGCTGTTGGCGACGCCGATGACGAAGCCCGAGCCCGGCGTGAACTGGTAGTTGTATCCGAAGGTGCCGCCGAGCTTGCCCACCGCATCCTGCTCGGTGGTGACGGTCGAGAGGCGGCGGCCGGCCGCGACGTTGCCGACGGTGACCGGAGTGGTGCCGTTGGTGATGATCCGCTGGCGGTCGGTGAAGGCGTAGGACGACTCGAGGCCGGCGTAGAAGCCGGTCCAGGTGAAGACCGGGATCGGAGTGAAGACCGGCGGGGGGGCGCGGCGCGGCAGGTCGGCGGCGGAGGCGACGGCGGTCATGCCGGCCAGCACGGTGGATGCGAGGAGAAGCTTCTTCGTCATGATGAGGGTTACCTGAAGACTGTCCCGGATGGCTCTGGCGCCAATTAAGCGTAAGCATGCCCCAGGCACTATGCCCGCCGTGCCACAGTGCAGCCCAAATGCAGCGCCGCCGCCGCACGCGGCCTCGGACAGCCGAATCAGGCAACGGGGCCCCCAGCCGAAGTCCCGGGCGAGACCCGGCCCTTGATCAAAGGACGGCGAGCCTCTAATCGGACCGCGCCTTTCGCCGGGCCTCCCAGCGAGCCGGGCGATAGAGAGATCGGGTGCGCCCGTGCGCGGGCCCTGCCGCAGGAACGGGAACCATGGCCAAAGAGAAGTTTGCCCGCACGAAGCCGCACTGCAACATTGGCACGATCGGTCACGTCGACCACGGCAAGACGTCGCTGACGGCGGCGATCACGAAGGTCCTGGCGGAGTCCGGCGGGG
>NZ_VRVF01000064.1:0-28568 GCF_008040045.1 Methylobacterium sp. WL8
GCCTCGCCCCCGACAGCCTTGCCCCCGACAGCCTTGCCACTGACAGCCTTGCCGCAGGGGCGCCCGGCTTACTTGGCAAGGGGGAGGGCTCTGCCTACATTGGCTCGGCGTGCGCGGACGAACCCGCAGCGGCGGGCAGCCGGCCCACACGCCCCAGGGATTGATCGATGAACCCGAATTTTCGCAATTTTGCCTTGTGGGTCGTCATCTTCCTCCTCGTCCTGGCCCTGGTGACCCTGTTCCAGAATCCGGGTCACCGCGGCGGCGGGAGCGAGATCGCCTACAGCCAGCTTCTCAACGACGCCGACGCCGGCAAGATCCAGTCCGTGGTGATCTCGGGCCAGGACGTGTCCGGCTCGTATGTCGGCGGCGGCAGCTTCACCAGCTATGCGCCGAACGATCCCGGCCTCGTCTCGAAGCTTTCGGGCAAGGGCGTGCAGATCACCGCGCGCCCCCCGTCCGACAACACCCCCTGGTTCATCCAGCTCTTGGTCAGCTGGCTGCCGATCCTCGTCTTCATCGGCGCCTGGGTGTTCCTGTCCCGGCAGATGCAGTCGGGCGCCGGCCGCGCCATGGGCTTTGGCAAGTCCAAGGCGAAGCTGCTGAACGAGGCGCATGGGCGCGTGTCGTTCGATGACGTCGCCGGCGTGGAAGAGGCGAAGGAAGACCTGCAGGAGATCGTCGAATTCCTGCGCGATCCCCAAAAGTTCCAGCGGCTCGGCGGGCGCATCCCGCGCGGCGTGCTCCTCGTCGGCCCCCCCGGCACCGGTAAGACCCTGATCGCCCGCGCGGTGGCGGGCGAGGCCAACGTGCCGTTCTTCACCATCTCGGGCTCGGACTTCGTCGAGATGTTCGTCGGCGTCGGCGCCAGCCGCGTCCGCGACATGTTCGAGCAGGCCAAGAAGAACGCGCCCTGCATCATCTTCATCGACGAGATCGACGCGGTCGGTCGCCATCGCGGCGCGGGCCTCGGCGGCGGCAACGACGAGCGCGAGCAGACCCTCAACCAGTTGCTCGTGGAGATGGACGGCTTCGAGGCCAACGAGGGCGTGATCATCATCGCGGCGACCAACCGTCCCGACGTGCTCGACCCGGCCCTGCTGCGTCCCGGCCGGTTCGACCGCCAGATCATGGTGCCGAACCCGGACGTCACCGGCCGCGAGCGCATCCTGCGCGTCCACGTCCGCAAGGTGCCGCTGGCGCCGGACGTCGACCTCAAGGTCATCGCCCGCGGCACCCCCGGCTTCTCAGGCGCCGACCTGATGAACCTCGTCAACGAGTCGGCTCTGTTGGCCGCGCGTCGCGGCAAGCGCATCGTCACGATGCACGAGTTCGAGGACGCCAAGGACAAGGTCATGATGGGCGCCGAGCGGCGCACCCTCGTCATGACCGAGGACGAGAAGCGGCTCACGGCCTACCATGAGGGCGGCCACGCCATCGTCGCCTTCAACGTGCCGGCCACCGATCCCGTCCACAAGGCGACGATCATCCCGCGTGGCCGTGCGCTCGGCATGGTCATGCAGCTGCCCGAGCGCGACAAGCTGTCGATGTCGTTCGAGCAGATGACCTCGCGGCTGGCCATCATGATGGGCGGCCGCATCGCCGAGGAGATGACCTTCGGCCCCGACAAGGTCACCTCGGGCGCGCAGTCCGACATCGAGCAGGCGACGCGCCTCGCCAAGATGATGGTCACGCGCTGGGGATTCAGCCCTGAGCTCGGCACCGTCGCCTACGGCGACAACAACGACGAGGTCTTCCTCGGCATGTCGATGGGCCGCCAGCAGACGGTGTCCGAGTCGACGGCCCAGAAGATCGACGCGGAGGTCCGCCGCCTCGTCGAGACCGGCCTGGAGGAGGCCCGTCGCATCCTCGCCGACAGGAAGGACGACCTCGAGGCGCTGGCGCAAGGGCTGCTCGAATACGAGACGCTGTCCGGCGACGAGATCAAGAACCTGCTGAAGGGCCGTCCCCCGGTCCGCGACGGCGGCGACGTGCCGCCGACCCCGGCCCGCGGCTCCTCGGTGCCCTCCGCCGGCCGCGGCCGGCCGAAGGAGAGCGACGGCGGGCTGGAGCCTCAGCCGCAGGGCTGATCGGTCTGATCTGTCGGCCGACGAAGAGGGCGCCATTGCGGCGCCCTTTTCTTTGGGCGGTTAGCCCATTCGATGGATGAGGGCGCGCGGGTCCCCTGTCGCGTCCGGGAGAGGGGGCCGGTCGGCGCCACGCTGCGGAGCAGCGATGAGACAAGCTGCGCGATGACGGCGTCGATTCACTGTAACGGGACGCGATCTGCGCTCGCCGCGCGATCGATGATAGGTTGACCGAAAGGTCGCGCGCCCGAGGGGACGGAGAGTTTCGTGAGAAAGTATTTCGGCACCGACGGCATTCGCGGCCGGGCCAACGGGGTGATCACGCCGGAGCTGGCGCTGAAGGTCGGCCAGGCGGCGGGGCTGGTGTTCCAGCGCGGCGACCATCGCCACCGCGTCGTCATCGGCAAGGACACGCGGCTCTCGGGCTACATGATCGAGACCGCGCTGATCGCCGGCTTCACCTCCGTCGGCATGGACGTGCTGCAGCTCGGGCCGATGCCGACCCCGGCGGTGGCCATGCTGACCCGCTCGATGCGCGCCGACATCGGCGTGATGATCTCGGCCTCGCACAACCCGTTCGAGGACAACGGCATCAAGCTGTTCGGGCCCGACGGGTTCAAGCTCAACGACGCGATCGAGCGCGAGATCGAGGCGCTGATCGACAGCGAGCTGCACACCAAGCTCGCCGGCTCGATGTCGCTCGGCCGGGCCAAGCGCATCGAGAGCGTGCACGCCCGCTACATCGAGTTCGCCAAGCGCTCGCTGCCGCGCAACGTGACGCTGGACGGCCTGCGCATCGTGGTCGACTGCGCCAACGGCGCCGCCTACCGCGTCGCGCCCGAGACCCTTTGGGAGCTCGGCGCCGAGGTGATCGCCATCGGCGTCGAGCCCGACGGCTTCAACATCAACCGCGACGTCGGCTCGACGGCGCCGGCCGCCCTCGTCGCCAAGGTCCGGGAGCTGCGCGCCGACATCGGCATCGCGCTGGACGGCGACGCCGACCGGGTGCTGATCGTGGACGAGAAGGGCCAGGTCGTCGACGGCGACCAGCTCATGGCGGTCGTCGCCCGCTCGTGGAAGGAGGACGACCTCCTGACCCAGCCGGGCATCGTGGCCACGATCATGTCCAACCTCGGCCTGGAGCGCTACCTCGGCGGGATCGGCCTCTCGCTCGCGCGCACGGCGGTGGGCGACCGCTACGTGCTCGAGCACATGCGCGAGCACGGCTACAACCTCGGCGGCGAGCAGTCCGGCCACATCATCATGTCGGACTACGCCACCACCGGCGACGGGCTGGTGGCCGCGTTGCAGGTGCTGAGCGTGGTCCAGCGCAGCGAAAAGCCGGTGAGCGAGGTCTGCCACTGCTTCGATCCGCTGCCGCAGATCCTGAAGAACGTGCGCTACCGCTCGGGCGAGCCCCTGCGCGCCGACAGCGTCGTCACTGCGATCGAGCACGCCCGCGAGCGCCTGGGCAACGGCGGCCGCCTCGTCATCCGCCCCTCCGGCACCGAGCCGGTGATCCGCGTGATGGCCGAGGGCGACGACCGCGGCCTCGTCAACGACGTCGTGGACGAGGTCGTGGATGCGGTGACGCGCGCCGCCGCCTGAGCCGGTCGGCTTGCGCGCATCCTCTCTCCCCGCAGGCGGGGAGAGGGCTTGGCCGACCTCGTCGTCGGCCAAGCGAGGCGGTAGCCGAAGGTGAGGGGGCTTGGCCGAAGGAGGCTTGTCCGTTGGCACCCCCTCACCGGCGCTACGGCCTTGCCTTCGCTTCCCGCACGGACGGCGAGGTCCGTGCGGGCCTCTCCCCGCCCGCGGGGAGAGGAGGCTCTCGGTCGACGAAGCGCATCCTTCGCCATCGAGCTTGAGAATGAACGTTCATTGACTCGGGAATGAACGTTCATTATACCGGCTCGGTACGCAGGAGTCCGCCATGGGCGTTTCCGTTTCCGACAGCCGCTCCGACCTCGCGCCCCGCCTCGCGGAGCTTCGCGCCGTCGCGACCCCGACCAACCTCGCGGTCGCCGCGCTCCTCGGCCTCGGCTGGGTCGCGCTGATCGGCTGGACCGGGGCCGGCCCCGCCGGCTGGCAGGCGCGGTCCTGCGCCGGGCTCGACCTGCGGCCCGCCGCCTGCGCGGGCGTCCCGACGGGCAAGGATGCGAGCCGCATCGTTCCGCACGAGCTCACGGCGAGCCTCGCACGATGAGCGCCGGCGGCGCAGCGGTCGCGGCGCGGATCGAGCCCTCGGCCCGGCGCGAGCACATCCTGGCGGCCGCCGAGGCCTGCTTCGTGCGCAACGGCTTCCACCGCACCACGATGCAGGACCTCGCCCGCGAGGCGGCGATGAGCCCGGGCAACTTCTACCGCTACTTCGCCTCGAAGGAGGACCTCGTCCTCGGGCTCGCCGAGGGCGAGCGCGCCCGCGGCGCCCGCCTGGTGGCCGAGCTGGAACGCGACGGCGACCGCCGCGCGGCGCTCCTCGGCATCGTCACCCGCTACTTCGTCTCGATCACCCGCGAGACCGCGATCCTGCGGATCGACATCTGGTCCGAGGCGACCCGCAACCCGGCCATCGCCGCGATGACGGCGCGGGGCGAAGCCGAGGCGCGGAGCTGGTTCGTCGAGACCTTCGGCGTGTTGGCGCGGTCTCCCGCCTGCGATCCGGTCGCGCTCTACGCCCTGCTGGGTCCCCTGATGAAGGGCATCGTCGTCGATCGCGCGCTGCTGCCCGACTACGACCCGGCGGCATCCGTCGCCCAGCTCCTCGCCCTGCTCGAGGCGGGCCTGGACGGGCGCCTTCCCCTCGCCCCGACCTCCTCCGCGGAGCCCAGCCGATGACGTTTTCCGCGCCCGGCGCCCGCCACTTCGGGCTCGCCGCCCTCGTCGTATCCCTCGCGCTACCCCTGCCGGCGCAAGCCGGAACCGCCCCGGCGCCGGTCAAGGCGGCGCCCGCCCCCGCGGTGAGCGTGGTCGAGGCGGCACGCCGCGAGATCGTCGAGAGCGTCGTCGTCACCGGCACGCTGGTGCCGCGCGACGAAATCCTGATCACCCCGGAGATCGACGGCTACCGCGTCACCGAGGTGCTGGTCGAGGAGGGCGCCCGCGTCGCCCGCGGCCAGGTGCTCGCCCGCCTGTCGCACGACCTGATCGACCGCCAGATCGCCCAGCAGGCCGCCCTCGTCGACAAGGCGACCGCCGCCGTGCCGCAGGCCGAGAGCACCATCGAGCAGGCGGAAGCGGCAGGCCTCGAGGCGCGCCTCGCCTACGACCGCGCCAAGCAGCTGATGCAGACCGGGAACGGCACCGCGGTGATCCTGGAAGGGCGCACCTCGGCGATGCGCCAGGCCGAGGGCAAGCGCGCCTTCGCCCGCAACGGCCTCGTCATCGCCAAGGCCGAGCTCGCCCAGGCCAAGGCGGTGCGGGACGAGCTGGAGCTGCGGCTCGCTCGCACCGAGATTCGCGCCCCGGAAGCGGGCGTCGTCAGCCGCCGCACCGCGCGGGTCGGCATCACCGCTTCGTCCGCGGCCGAGCCGCTGTTCCGCCTGATCGCACGGGGCGAGATCGAGTTGGAGGGCGAAATCGTCGAGACCAAGCTGCCGCTCCTGCGGGAGGGCCGGCCGGCCTGGATCGACATCGGCGCCGGCGCGCGCGTCCAGGGCAGCGTCCGCGCGGTCTACCCGGAGGTCGACCGGGCGACCCGGCTCGGCAAGGTCCGCGTCCGCCTCGACGCCGACCCGCGGCTTCGCATCGGCACCTTCGCCCGCGGCGCGGTCGAGATCGCCCGCACCCGCGGCGTCACCGTGCCCCAGGCGTCCGTGCTCTACGGCGGGCCGGCGCGCAGCAGCGTTCTCGTGGTCGCCGGCGACACGGTGGAGGCCCGCGCGGTCCGCACCGGCCTGTCCGACGACGACGACATCGAGATCCGCGGCGGCCTCTCCGAGGGCGAGCGCGTCGTCGCCCGCGCCGGCAGCTTCCTGCGCGACGGCGACAAGGTCCGCCCCGTCCCGTTGGCGGCCGTCGCCCCGGCTTTGGCCGAAGCGCCGTCGCCCGAGGCGAGCGCCGACGCCGACGCCGACGCCCCGTGATCTGAACCCGTCCCCGCCGCACGCCCGAAAAGGACCGGCCGCCCGATGCGCCTGAACGTCTCGGCCTACGCGATCCGCAACCCGATCGGGCCGCTGGTCCTGTTCCTCGTCCTGATCGTGCTGGGCCTCGTCAGCATCCGCGGGCTCGCGGTGACGCGGATGCCGAACGTCGACGTGCCGATCGTCTCGGTGGCGATCACGCAGAGCGGCGCCGCGCCGTCCGAGCTTCAGACCCAGGTGACGAAGTGGGTCGAGGACTCGATCGCCGGCGTGCGCGGGGTCAAGCACATCACCTCGGCGATCACCGAGGGCTCCTCCGTCACCACCGTCGAGTTCCGGCTGGAGGTGAACACCGACCGGGCCGTCAACGACGTGAAGGACGCGGTCTCGAAGATCCGCATCAACCTGCCGCGCACCATCGACGAGCCGGTGATCAGCCGCGTCGAGATCGCCGGCCTGCCGATCCTGATCTACGGCGTCACCGCGCCGGCGATGAGCCCGGCCGAGCTGTCCTGGCTCGTCGAGGACAAGTTCGCCCGCATCCTCCAGGGGGTGAAGGGCGTCGGCGGCGTCGAGCGCGTCGGGGGCGTGGCGCGCGAGATGCGCATCGAACTCCAGCCCGACCGGCTCCTGGCGCTCGGCATCACCGCGGCCGACGTGAACCGGCAGCTGCGCCTCACCTCGGCCGACATGGCGGGCGGGCGCGGCGAGGTCGGCGGCCGCGAGCAGTCGATCCGGACGCTGGCCGCCGCGCGGACGCTCGCCGACCTCAAGGCCACCTCCATCGTCCTGCCCGGCGGCCGCAAGGTGCGGCTCGACGACTTGGCCGCCGTGCGCGACGCGATCGAGGAGCCGCGCACCTTCGCCCGCTTCGACGGGCGCCCGGTTGTGGCCTTCGCGGTCTCCCGCGGCTCGGGCGCGAGCGACGCCGAGGTCGCCGCGGGCGTCGAGCGCAAGATCGCCGAGTTCGAGACCGGCTATCCCGACGTCCGGTTCGAGAAGATCGACTCGTCCGTCTCGGCCACGATCGGTTCCTACGATTCGGCGATGCACACCCTGATCGAGGGGGCGGCGCTTGCCGTGCTGGTGGTGTTCCTGTTCCTGCGCGACTGGCGCGCGACGCTGATCGCGGCCCTGGCGCTGCCGCTCTCGGTGTTCCCGACCTTCTGGGCGATGGACGCGCTCGGCTTCACCTTGAACGGCATCAGCCTGCTCGCGATCACGCTGGTCACCGGCATCCTGGTCGACGACGCCATCGTCGAGATCGAGAACATCGTCCGCCACATGCGGATGGGGAAGTCGCCCTACCGCGCGGCGATCGAGGGCGCCGACGAGATCGGCCTTGCCGTCATCGCCATCACCGCGACCCTGATCGCGGTGTTCGCGCCGGTGTCGTTCATGCCGGGAATCGCCGGGCGCTACTTCATCCAGTTCGGGCTGACCATCGCGGTCTCGGTGTTCATGTCGCTGCTCGTGGCGCGTCTGATCACGCCGATGCTCGCCGCCTACTTCCTGCGCGACCACGCCCACGTGGAGGCGCGCGAGGGGCCGGTGATGCGCGCCTACGGCCGCCTCGTCGGCTGGTCGGTGCGCCACCGGGTGATCACCCTCATGGTCGGGCTGGCGTTGTTTGCTGGCTCGCTGGCCTCCACCGGCCTCCTGCCCTCGGGCTTCGTGCCGAAGCAGGACAACGCCCGCACCCTGTTCATGCTCGAGCTGGCGCCCGGCGCGCGGCTCGCCGACACCGTCGCCGTGTCGGACCGGGTGGTCGCCCGCATCCGCGCCCTGCCGGAGGTGGTGTCGGTCTTCGTCGACGGCGGCCGGCAGGTCGGCGGCAAGAAGGAGACGCGGCTGGCGACGCTCACCGTCAACCTGACGCCGAAGAACGCCCGCGCCAAGTCGCAGGCCGCGCTGGAGACCGAGATCGCCGCGTTGATCGGGCAGGAGCCCGACATCCGCTCCTGGTCGCTGCGCGATTCCGGCCAGCGCGACCTCGCCCTGGTGGTCGGCGGCCCGGACGCCGCCGTGGTGGCCGAGGTTGCAGCAAAACTCCAGCGCGACATGGCCGCGATCCCGCACCTCGTCGCGGTGATGTCCACGGCGCCCTTGAACCGCACCGAGGTCCGCATCCGGCCGAAGCCCGGGGTGGCGGCCGACCTCGGCGTCTCCACCGACGCCATCGCCGAGACGGTCCGCGTCGGCACGATCGGCGACATCGGCCTGAACCTCGCCAAGTTCAACGCCGCCGACCGCCAGGTCCCGATCCGGGTGCAGCTGCCCGACAGCGCCCGCGGCGCGGTCTCGCGGCTGGAGAACCTGAAGGTGCCGGCCAAGAACGGCACCGCGGTGCCGCTGGCGGCGGTGGCCGACATCGAGCTCGACCAGGGCCCGGGCGCGATCGACCGCTACGACCGCGTCGTGCGCGTCGCGGTGGAGGCCAACATGGAGGGCTCGGACGCGCTCGGCTCCCTCATCGCCCAGGCGCTGGAGACGCCGACGGCGAAGTCCCTGCCGCCGGGCGTCACCATCCGCCAGACCGGCGACGCCGAGATCATGGGCGAGGTGTTCTCTGGCTTCCTCCTGGCCATGGGCGCCGGGATCATGATGGTCTACGCCGTGCTCGTGCTGCTGTTCGGCTCGTTCCTGCAGCCGCTGACGATCCTGTTCTCGCTGCCGCTCTCGATCGGCGGCGCGATCCTGGGGCTCCTGGTGATGAACATGCCGATCTCGATGCCGGTGGTGATCGGCATCCTGATGCTGATGGGGCTGGTGACCAAGAACGCGATCATGCTCGTCGACTTCGCCGTCGAGGAGATGGGTCGCGGGGTCGACGCCGTCACCGCCATCGTCGAGGCCGGCCGCAAGCGCGCTCGCCCGATCGTGATGACCACGATCGCCATGGCCGCGGGCATGGTGCCCTCCGCCATGGCGCTCGGCGTCGGCGGCGAGTTCCGCGCGCCGATGGCGGTCGCGGTGATCGCCGGACTGATCGTCTCGACCCTGCTCTCGCTGGTCTTCGTGCCGGCTTTGTTCCTGCTGATGGAGGGCCTGAGCCGGGTCCTCGGACGGGTGTTCGGCCGCTTCGTCGGCGCCCGCGACGAGGCCGGGCAGGCCCATCCGTCCCCTTCGCCTTGAGGAAACCGAATGCCAGTCCGTTCCGCCCGCGTCTCGACCCTCGCCCTCCTCGGCCTCGCCGCCGCAGCCTCCGCCCTCGGCGCGAACCCGGCCGCCGCGGCGGATCCCACCGGCACCTGGTTCACCGAGGACGGGCGTGCCCGCGTGCGGACCGAGCATTGCGGGCCGGGCGGCGCCAACCTCTGCGGCTACGTCGTCTGGGGTTCGAAGCCGCTGGGCGAGGACGGCAAGCCGAAGATCGACCGCTACAACCCCGACCCGAAGCGCCAGGCGCGGCCGCTCCTCGGCCACCAGATGATCCTCGGGCTGAAGAAGAACGACGACGGGCGCTTCGCCGGCAAGATCTACAACGGCGACAACGGCAAGTCCTACGACGTGACCATCTGGAGCGAGACGCCGGCCGAGCTGTCGGTGAAGGGCTGCCTGCTCTCGGTTCTGTGCCAGACCCAGACCTGGACGCGGGTGGGCGACGTGGTCCCCGGTCAGATCACCGCCGCCACCGACACCCCCGGCGGCCCGCGCTCGGACCCCGAATGGGCTCCCAAGCCCGGAGCCGCGCCGAGGCCGTCCGCCAAGCCCGCGGGCGCGCCGGCGCCGAAGTAGCGGCCCGGCGGTCTCACGAACGGCGACGGCGCGCTTCGACCCACCCACCGCCCTCATCCTGAGGTGCGGACGCGAAGCGGCCGCCTCGAAGGAGCCCTCCAGCCGGCCGCGCGATCCCTCGAGGCCTCCTTCGAGGCCCGCTGACGCGGGCGCCTCAGGACGAGGGCGTGGGTTGGATCGCGGCCGTGCCGGCCAGCGCCTCCGCGTAGATCGCGCGCGCGTCGGCGCGGGTCAGCGTCCGCGGGTTGTTCACCAGGAGGCGGGTCTGCTTCATCGCGTCGTCGGCGAGGCGATCGAGGTCGGATTCCGCGATGCCGACCGCCGACAGCGAGGCCGGGACGCCGCAATCGCGGCAGATCGCGGCCAGCGCCGCGACGAAGCGCTCGGCCGCCTCGGCGTCGGGCCGGTCGCGGGCGTCCGGGTCGAGGATCGGCGCGAGCTCGGCGTAGAGCGCCTGCGCCTCGGGCAGGTTGAAGCGCAGCACGCCCATCAGCACCAGCGCGTTCGAGAGCCCGTGCGGCACGTGGAACAGCGCGCCGACCGGGTAGGCCAGCGCGTGCACTGCCGCCACCGGCGCGTTGGCGAAGGCCATGCCGGCGAGCATCGACCCGAGCAGCATCCCGGAGCGCGCCTCGACATCGCCGCCGTCCGCGCAGGCGGTGCGGATGTGGCAGGCGAGCAGGCCGAGCGCCTGCCGGGCGAGGCCGTCGGAGATCGGGTTCTTGCGGTGGCGGCTGGTATAGGCCTCGATCGCGTGCACCATCGCGTCGACGCCGGTGGCCGCGGTGACGGCGGCGGGCAGGCCCAGCGTCAGCTCCGGGTCGAGCACCGCCCAGTCGGGCAGCAGGCGCGGGGCGACGACGCCCTTCTTCTCCTGGGCCGGCGTGGTGACGATGGCGATCGGCGTCACCTCCGAGCCGGTCCCGGCGGTGGTCGGCACCAGGATCAGCGGCAGGCGCGCGCCCTTGGCGAGGCCGACGCCGTAGATCGCATCGAGGGCCTCGTGCGAGCGGGCGAGGTAGGCCACGAGCTTGGCGGTGTCGAGCGCCGAGCCGCCGCCGATCGCCAGCACCAGTTCGCTGCCCGACGCCCGCGCGAAGGCGGCCGCCGCCTCCACCACGTGGCTCGGCGGGTCGGCGACCACGTCCTCGAACACCGCGACCCGGCAGCCGGCCTCGGCGAGCGCCGCTTCCGCGCCCCGGGTCAGGCCGGCGGCGCGCACGCCCCGGTCGGTCACCAGCAGGACGTTCTTCGCCCCGAGCCCGGCGACGAGGTCGGGGATCTTGGCGACCGCCCCGGCCTCGAACAGCAGGTTCGGCGTGGTCTGGAACAGGAACGGGGTCATGGCCGGGCGCCTCGGCGGAAGGGTGTTTCGCCGCGCCAGCCTACAGCGCCCGGGATCGTTCGCCAGCGGGAGCCGGCCCGGCTCCGTGGACGATCCGGGCGGAAAAACCGCCGCGTCGCGCAGGCGGATGGGATCACCGGACGACCGCTCCCACGTCCTGCCGCCAAGTTTGCCACGAGACCGGCAGGTCGCCGGACGCAGGCGGCATGCGGGACGTCTCGGTGGAGCTGCCCGTGAAGCCGCCATCGAAGTCGATCGCCTCTCCGGCGTAGCGGGAGGCCAGACCGTAGATCGCCCGGCCCCGGCAGCTTGCGATCAGGGATGCGCCTCGGGTGGTCATGGCCGGCGGACCCGCGGACTCGGCGAAGGCGGCCGACACGATCCAGACCTCGACGGCCTCGCGCGCCGCGATCGGCTCGGCGCAGAAGGCGCCCCGCACGCAGTGATACCCGCTGATCGCGACCCGCTCCGGCCCGACGAGCGTCAGCAGCACCGCCGCGGCGTCGGGTCCCCCGGGGCCCGGGACGACGCCGTAGGGCACGGCCCCCTTCGCCCGGGCGGCGACCGTCCAGCCCTTCGGCAGGACGGCCGCGATCCTCCGCTCCGCCGCGTCGGCCGACAGGGCGACCCCCTGACCGGCGGGGCACCCGCCTGGCCGGTCGCAAGCCGCCTGCAGGAGGAGGCCGAGCCCCGCCAGGATGCGGGCCAGGCTCACGCAGCCCTCCGTGATCGGCCGGGTCGGCCGCCGGCCGGCTCGGGGGCGAGGCGCCAGGCCGTCACTTCCGCAACGGTATGCCCTTGGTGGTGAAACGCGGCGCGCCCGGGTGGCGCGCGGGTCGCGGCTGGCCTCCCGTCTTGCCCCCCGCCTTGCCCCCTGCCTTGCCCAGGCCCGTTCCCGGCGGCTGCGAGGACGGCACGAGCTGCTCCGGCCTCGGCCCGATCAGGTCGGCGCGGCCCATCGTTCGCAGCGCCTCCCGCAGCAGGGGCCAGTTCTCGGGGTCGTGGTAGCGCAGGAACGCCTTGTGCAGCCGGCGCTGCCGCATCCCCTTGATCGCGTCGACCGGCTGGCTGCCGCCGCGCCGCACGCCCTCCAGCGGGTTAATCTCGGTGTGGTACATGGTCGTGGCGGTCGCCATGGGCGAGGGCAGGAACGTCTGCACCTGGTCGGCGCGGTAGTCGTTCTTCTTCAGCCAGAGGGCGAGGTTCAGCATGTCCTCGTCGGTCGTGCCCGGATGGGCCGCGATGAAATACGGGATCAGGTAGTATTTCTTGCCGGCCTTCTTGGCGGCGGCGTCGAACATCTCCTTGAAGCGGTCGTAGGTGCCGATGCCCGGCTTCATCATCAGGTCGAGGGGTCCGCGCTCGGTGTGCTCGGGCGCGATCTTGAGGCGGCCGCCGACGTGGTGGGTCACCAGCTCCTCGACGTATTCGGGGCTTCGGACCGCGAGGTCGTAGCGCACGCCCGACGCCACCATCACCTTCTTGACGCCCTCGACCTCGCGGACCTTGCGATAGAGCCGGATCAGGTCGTCGTGCGAGGTGTTCAGGTTCGGGCAGATATCCGGGAAGACGCAGGACGGCAGCCGGCACGCCGCCTCGATCTTCGGATCTTTGCACGCCATCCGGTACATGTTGGCCGTCGGCCCGCCGACATCCGAGATCACGCCCGTGAAGCCCGGGGTCTTGTCGCGGATGAGCTCGATCTCGCGCAGGATCGAGCCCTCCGAGCGGTTCTGGATGACGCGCCCCTCGTGCTCGGTGATGGAGCAGAAGGTGCAGCCGCCGAAGCAGCCGCGCATGATCGTCACCGAGAACTTGATCATGTCCCAGGCGGGGATCTTCGCGTCGCCGTAGGACGGATGGGGCGCGCGGGCGTAGGGCAGGTCGTAGACCACATCCATCTCCTCGCTGGAGAGCGGGATCGGCGGCGGGTTCAGCCACAGGTCGCGGTCGCCGTGGCGCTGGACGAGGGGGCGGGCGTTGCCGGGGTTGGCCTCCCGGTGCAGCACCCGCGAGGCGCGGGCGTAGGCCTCCTTGTCGTCCTTGACCTCGTCGTAGGCGGGCAGCCGGATCACGGTCTCGCCGGGGCGGCGGCCGGCGGCCTCGTCGGCCGAATCGAGGTCGTCGGCGGGCAGCTCCGTGTAGTGCTCGGGCACGCGGCGGAACAGGGCGACGCCCCGGACGGAATCGAGGTCCTGCGGCGCCGCGCCGGCCGCGAGGCGGTTGGCCACCTCGATCACGGCGCGCTCGGCGTTGCCGTAGAGGAGCAGGTCGGCCTTGGCATCCGCCAGGATCGAGCGGCGGACCTTGTCGGACCAGTAATCGTAGTGGGCGATGCGGCGCAGCGAGGCCTCGATGCCGCCGAGGATGATCGGCACGTCCTTGTAGGCCTCGCGGCAGCGCTGCGTGTAGACGATGGTCGAGCGGTCGGGGCGCTTTCCACCTTCGCCGCCCGCCGTGTAGGCGTCGTCGTGGCGCAGGCGACGGTCCGCCGTATAGCGGTTCACCATCGAATCGAGGTTGCCGCCGGTGACGCCGAAGAACAGCGCCGGCCGGCCCAACGCCTTGAACGGCTCCGCCGACTGCCAGTCCGGCTGCGCGATGATGCCGACCCGGAACCCCTGCGCCTCGAGCAGCCGGCCGATGATGGCCATGCCGAAGCTCGGATGATCGACGTAGGCGTCGCCCGTCACCAGGACGATGTCGCAGGAATCCCACCCGAGCGCGTCCATCTCGGCGCGGCTCATGGGCAGGAACGGCGCCGCGTTCCTGGATGGCCGCATCTGGCAGGCGAGGGGCGCCGGGGATCGGCTCGCAGAAGCTTGGAGGTCCATGGGGTCCGTGCATAGACCGCCGGGGGCGCAAGCTCAACGAAGGGCGCGCGAGGCGCGACCGGATCGACGCGGCCGGGACCTGCTTTCAGACCGCGCCGGACGCGGGACTCGAAGACAGGCGGAAAGCGGGCATTCCCACGTCGGCCCGGCATCCGTTCCGACAGCCGCGTCCGCGCGTCGATGGACGCGCGAACGGCGAGGCCGGGACGAGACCCGTCAGTCGACCAGGCCCGCGCCTCGGGCCGACGCCCCATCCGCCCCGCGCCTCACCACACCACCGCCTGCCCGTCGCGGCGCGGGTCGCTGGCGGCGGCGTAGCCTTCGATGGCCGGGTCGCCCATGCGCCAGATGAACTGGCCGGCGCCGAAATCCTGGTAGCTGTCCTGGATCACGTCGACCCGGTGGCCGCGGGCGACGAGGCCGTCGAGGGTGTCCTGCGCCATGGCCGCTTCGGCGTTGATCTCGAAGCCCTGGTTGAAGCGCCAGCGCGGGGCGTCGCAGGCGGCTTGCGGGTTCTGGCCGTGGTCGATCATCCGCACCAGGGTCTGCAGGTGGCCCTGCGGCTGCATGTTGCCGCCCATCACCCCGAAACTCATCACCGGGGCGCCGTCCTTGGTGAGGAAGCCGGGGATGATGGTGTGGAACGGGCGCTTGCCCGGCGCGACGCAGTTCGGGCTCGCTGCGTCGAGGACGAAGCCGTAGCCGCGGTTCTGCAGCGACAGGCCCCAGTCCGGCAGCACGACGCCAGAGCCGAAGCCCATGAAGTTCGACTGGATGAAGCTCACCATCATGCCGGATTCGTCGGCGGCGGTGAGGTAGATCGTGCCGCCGCGCACCGGATTGCCGGCGCCGAAATCCTGGGCGCGGCGCGGATCGATAAGCTTGGCGCGCGAGGCCAGGTAGGCGTCGTCGAGCATCTCCTCGGGGCTCACCCGCATCGCGAAGCCGTCGGCGACGTACCGGTAGGTGTCGGCGAAGGCGAGCTTCATCGCCTCGATCTGCAGGTGCTGCGCCGCCGCGCCGTCCACCGCCATCCCGGCGAGGTCGAAGTTCTGGAGGATGCCGAGCGCGATCTGCGCGGCGATGCCCTGCCCGTTCGGCGGGATCTCGTGGAGCGTGTAGCCGCGGTAGTCCTTCTTCGTCGGCGTCACCCATTCCGGGCGGTAGGCGGCGAGGTCCGCCACCGTCATCGCGCCGCCGTTCTCGCTCGCGTGCCGCGCCATGGCCTCGGCGATCTCGCCCTCGTAGAAGGCCTTGCCCTTGGTCTCGGCGATGGCGCGGAGCGTCCGCGCGGCGGCCTTGAGCGTCACCAGTTCGCCGACGTCCGGCGCGCGGCGGCGGGGCAGGAAGAACTCGGCAAAACCCGGCTGGCGCACGAGGTCGGGGACCTGCGCCGCGGCGGCCCATTTCTGCTGCACCACGATCGGCGCAAGGTATCCGCGCTCGGCGATCTCGATCGCCGGCTCCATCAGGTCGGCGAAGGGCAGCTTGCCGAAGCGCTCGGACAGGGCGACCCAGGCGCCGACGGCGCCGGGCACCGTCACCGAATCCCAGCCGCGCATCGGCGGGCGGGCGGCCGGCCCGTATTTCCGCGCGAAGTAGTCCGGCGTCCAGGCGGCCGGCGCCCCGCCCGAGGCGTTGAGGCCGTGCAATTCCTTGCCGTCCCAGAGGATGCAGAAGGCGTCCGAGCCGAGGCCGTTGCTGCACGGCTCGGTGAGCGTCTTGGCCGCGGCGGTGGCGATCGCGGCGTCGACCGCGTTGCCGCCCTTCCACAGCATCCGCATCCCGGCCTGCGCCGCCAGCGCGTGCGAGGTCGCGACCACGTTGCGGCCGAACATCGGCATGCGGATCGAGGGGTAGGCGGAGGTCCAGTCGAAGGTTTGCGACATGTCGGGTCCCAGATACCGAGCGGACGTACCGGCGTCAGGCTGAGATTCGTGCGAAGCCTCAGCGCGCCTGCATGCGCAACGCGCCGTCGAGCCGAATGGTCTCGCCGTTGAGCATCGGGTTGCGGACGATCGCCAGCACGAGGTCGGCGTATTCCTCCGGCCGGCCGAGGCGGGCGGGGAAGGGCACCGCGGCCCCTAAGCTGTCCTGGACCTCCTGGGGCAGGCCGAGGAGCATCGGCGTGCCGAAGATGCCGGGCGCGATGGCGCAGACGCGGATGCCGAGCGGCGCGAGCTCGCGGGCCGCCGGCAGCGTCAGCCCGACGATGCCGGCCTTCGAGGCGGCGTAGGCGGCTTGTCCCACCTGGCCCTCGTAGGCGGCGATCGAGGCGGTGGAGACGATCACCCCGCGCTCGCCGCCCTCGAGCGGGTCGAGCCCGGCCGCGCCCGCCGCCACCAGCCGCATCAGGTTGAACGAGCCGACCAGGTTGACCTGGATCACCTTCGCGAAGGCTTCGAGCGAGGCCGGCCCGTCGCGCCCGACGATGCGGGCGGCCGGGGCGATGCCGGCGCAGTTCACGAGGATGCGGGCGGGGCCGTGCGCCTCGGCCGCCCGCGCGATCGCCGCCTCGGCGCTCGCCGCGTCCGCCACGTCGCAGGCGATCCCGATCCCGCCGACCGCCTCGGCCTGCGCGGCCGCCCCGTCGAGGTCGAGCAGCGCCACCCGCGCGCCGGCCTCGGCCAGCGCCCGGGCGGTCGCCGCCCCGAGCCCGGAGGCTCCGCCCGTGACGATCGCCGAGAGACCCTGGATCTTCATCGCCCGCTTCCCGCCGGAGGACCGCGTGCGCGACGCGACGCCCGATCTCTAGCGGATCGGACGGCGGGTGGAAGGGTGCGGTGCGAACGGACGGGGCTTGCGCGACGCGCACTGCCCTCTGAAGGGGCTACCGTCTTTCGCCATTTCGCTACGGCCGCTGATGACGCGCGGGTCCCCCTCTCCCCGCACGCGGGGAGAGGCCCGGCCGCACCCCGTCGTGCAGCCGGGAGGCGAAGCCGAAGCGGGGGTGAGGGGGCGATATCGGATGAGCCTCATCCGGGTCGGCCCTCTCACCCTCGGCTGCCGCCTTGCCGCGACGACGACGAGGTCGTCGCAGCCCTCTCCCCGCAAGCGGGGCGAGGGGATGCGCGCGAAGCGAATCGCCAGGAGCGGAGATGTTTGAATCTGGTCGGCAAAAGGGGCGGCGCGGCGTCGTCGAGACGGGTGAGACTCGAACGCCGCCTCAGCGCGGCGGCGGCTCGTTGTACATCGGGACGCTGTCGTTGCGCGGCAGGTAGGCGCGCACGACTGGGCCGTAGGCGCGCGGCCCGGCATGGACGCCGTAGCCGCGATCGAAGCCGGGCAGGGGCCGCGGCGGGAGGCGGCGCGGCGCGAAGCGCGGGGGCGCCTCGGCGTAGCCCGGCCCCTGGGCCGCGGCGGGCCCGGCGGCGAGCGTCGCCAGCAGGCCCGCGAGAGCGGCGAGGGGGAGCGAGGTCCGAACGGGCATCGGGGTCATCCGGCGCGAGGGAAGGCGGTCGGCGAAGCGCCGATCAGAACTTGACGGCCGCGCCGCCGCGGACGGTGTTCAGGTTGGCCTTGTGCCCGTCGAAGTCGTTGAACAGCACGTACTGGTATTCGGCGCGCAGCAGGATGCTCGGCGTGATCGCGTATTCGAGGCCCCCGCCCAGCGCGATGCCGCCCACCGTCTTGGTCTTCGACCGGCTGAGATAGTTCGTGTAGGGGACGCCCGTCGTGGGATCGGTCTGGCTGAACGTCCCGGTGCGGTAACCGAAGTTCTCGACGTAGGCCGGCTTGCCGGTCGTCAGGGCCTGGTTGGCGTTGAAGGTGGTGGCGTTGTAGCCGGAATCCTGAATGAAGACACCGTCCGCGATGCGGGCGCGGCCGATCGCGAAGCCACCCGTCACGTAAGGCAGGAGGTTGCCGAACGCGTAGCCGGCGCGGGCGCGGATCGTTCCGAAATCGTTGATCTTCGTGCTCGAGGCGCCCTGCAGGCCGACCGTTTCGAGATAGCCGAGGCTGTTCGTCTTGATCCGGGAGATGCTATCCGACGACCCGCCGCCGCGCCCGAAGCTGGTGTAGTCGACCTCGATGCCGACGACGACGTCATCGTATTGGAAGTTATAGCCCGCGTATCCGCCAAAGCTCACGTCGCCGACGCGCCGGGACCTGGACGTCAACAGGTTGGAGGCGCCGAAGTCCGATTCGGCCGTCGAGTCGTGCGTCCGCTGGAAGATCAGCGGCTGGTACGACTTCTGGAATCCGAGGGCGGCCGAGCTGTAGCCGCCGTGCCCGCCGAGATACACGCCGCTCCAGTCGATCGTCGTGACGGCGGCCGGCGGGTCGTAGTCGGGGCCGCGCAGAAAATCGTAGTCGAGGTCGGCGGCGCGCGCCGCGGTCGGGCCGGCGAGGCTCAGGGCGGCAAGAAGTGCGTGGGAAGTCTTACGCATCACGGTCGTCCTCGGGGCGGCAGCACCGCCGCACTACGAAACCTGTTCTGTCTTGATAGGGAGGTAACCTTAATGTCGGGTTTCCACCGCGGCCGATATGCTGTGCCGATGCGAGGCACCGCGCACACATGACGGCCGTCGCCCGCCGGCCCGTCGCGATAAGAGGGAATGCCCGAGCGTGAACCGGATGCCGGCGAGGCGTCGGACGGCCCGCCGTCCGCGCGGGTCGTCGGGGGCCGTCCTTCCGCGCAAGGCGAGTCGCGGACGGCCCGAGGCCGTCCTGCGGCCCGTCCTGATCGCCGTCGAGAACCCGGCTCAGTTGCCGTAGGCGGTGTTGCCGACGCCGACGAGGTTCGGCAGGCCGCCGAGGCTGCCGATGCCGCCGAGGTCGTAGCGCAGGCCGAGGCGGAACTCGTTGGCGGCGAGGTCCTTCAGGCGCGTGCCGCCGTTGTAGGCGTCCAGCCCGCTCTTGGCGTTGCCGAAGTCGACGTAGCGGTAGGCCGCGTCCACGCTGAAGCCGCCGCCGACAGCATAGGAGACGCCGCCGGTGAGCGCCCAGGCCAGCGAGGCGACGGCGCGGCTCGGGCGCGTCACGGCGGTGCGCGGGCCGGTGCCCGGGTTGCCGTCGCAGGAATCGGCCGTGCAGGTGGTCTGGGTGTAGCCGCGGGCGACGCCCATGTCGGAGAAGCCGATTCCGGCGCCGACATAGGGCGTCAGCCCCCACCAGGTGCCGAGGTCGGCGTAGACGTTGACGAGGCCGGTCAGCGCGGAGACCTGCGCCGCCTCGACGTTGTAGCCGGTGGCGAAGTTCGAGCGCGAGGAGTAGGCGCGGTAGCGCGCGGGCCCGCGCTGGTCGATGGTCGCGTCCACGCGCAGCCACGGGTTGATCCGGTAGCCGACGCCACCGCCGCCACCGGCCGCATCGCTGAGGCGCAGGCCGACGAGGGGCGGCATGCCGGGATCGTTCGCATCCGCCCGGGTGTCGTCGTGCGGGCGCCCGTAGACCGATTCCGTGAAGTCGGCCCGCAGGTACCAGCCGCCGCCGACCTCGACCGGCGGCGCGGCCGGCGGGGGCGGGGGCGCCAGGTCGGCGGCCTCGGCCGCTCTAATCCCGAGACCTTGTCCGAGCCCAAGGAGAAGCAGCGCCGTGGCGGCGAAGCGGCGTTCGAGCGCAGCCATGGGGACGTCCTTACGCAAGACCTGACATCGCATCCCGCAGGACACCTTGCGAAGACTGGTAAACCACAAATCTTGTGAACGGCTTAACCGTATTCGTTCGGGTCTTCGTCGGCGCCGAAACGCAAGAAGCCGGCGCGGATGCGATCCGCGCCGGCTTCGAAGATGGCGTGCCGAAGGCTCAGTACTTGCGGACGAGCGGGCCCGGGGCCGGCTGATAGTCGTTCATCAGCGGCGGCAGCGGCGCGGCGACGAGGCCGCCGAGCATGTAGCGCACGCCGATCTTCACGTCGTGGGCCTCGATGTCCTTGACCTTCACGCCGGCCCCGGCCTCGCCGCAGCAGGTGGAGAAGCTGGCGCCGGTCGAGGCATGGCCGAGGTTCAGGTAGCGGTAGGCGAGTTCCACCTTGAACGCGTCGGTGACGTTGTAGGCGAGGCCGGCGTGGAGGGCCCAGGCGAAGCTGCCGGTGGTCTTGTCCTTGTAGGACTTGGTGTTGGCCTGGTTGTTGTAGACCACGTTGCCGTTGGCGTCGTAGACAGGAGCGTAGTTGTAGGTCGGGGGTGCGCAGGGGCAGCCGCCGCCGTATTGCGGGTTGCCGTAATCGTAGGCGTAGGACGCGCTGGTGTACTGGCCGTTGCTGCCGTAGCCCGAGACGTGGTTGAAGGCGTAGCCGGCGCCGGCGCCGACGAACGGCGTGATGCCGTACCAGGTGCCGAGGTCGAAGTAGGCGTTGGCGAGCACGACGGCCGAATCGAAGTGACCGCTCGACTTGTTGATGCCGTAGGAGCCGAGCCCGTTCTCGTCGGTGTAGCCCTTGTAGTACTCGCTGCCGCGCAGGCCGGTGGAGTAGCGATACTCGCCGGTCACGTCGGCGCGCAGGAACGGGGTGAACTGGTAGCCGACGCCCGCTCCGGCGAAGCCGCCGCCGCCGACCTCGTTGCCGTAGGAGCGGTTGGCATCCGGGTAGGGGTTGTAGTCGTAGGAGGTGCTGTACTTCGCCCGGTCGTAGACGCTGGCGCCGACGTCGCCGCGCAGGTACCAGCCGCCGCCGACTTCGATCGGCGGTGCGTAGGGCGGCGGGGGCGGGGGCGGCAGCAGGTCGGCGGCCGCTGCGAGGGAAGGCGCGCCGACGCTCGCCGCGAGCGTCAGGGTGCGCACCAAAGCGACGAGCTTGGAGCGGGCCATAAGAATTCCTTCACGCTTTGATGTGCCGGAAGCTTGCGGTGCCGGCTCTGCTGACAACACGGACCATGCCGGCAAGGTCTTAAAGCTGGCTTAACGTTAAAACTTAGCGTTATGGATTGTTTGAAGCTCGCACTCGTCGAACGCCGCTCTTGCACGGACACGGACACAATCGCCGTCCCGGACGTTGCCTGCACAGCCTTCACCCAGCGAGATCCTCATGACGCGCCTGTTCATCGCCGACGTCCGGACCCCATCCGGCCCGCGCCCCCTGGTCACGGTGCGGGCGGCCTCGGAAGCCGAGGCGCTGCTCTTCCTGGAGGCGCGCTACCCCGAGGACCGGATCGAGGCGGTGGCCGAGCCCGCCGAGTGGGCCAGCGACGCGGCCACCGGGTCGGAGCCCGGCGACATCCGCGAGCATGCGGGCAGCAGCTGGCCCAGCAGCCGGCAGGCGCCCGCCGGCACCTGACATGCTGCCCGACGACGTGCGCGCCCTCGCGCTGATGCTGCCGGAGGCGATTCCGGGCGCGCACAAGGGCAACCCGGATTTTCGCGTGGGCGGCCGGGTCTTCGCGACCCTGTGGACCGAGGAGGACCGCCTGGTGCTGCGGCTGTCGCCGGAGGACCAGGCACGCCTGCTGGAGGCCGACCCGGACCTGTTCTCGGCCATCGACGGCGCCTGGGGCCGCCGCGGCTGGACCAACCTCGACCTCGACGCCTGCGAGGAGGAGCTTTTGCGCGACGCCCTGCTCGCGGCCTGGCGCGCGACAGCCCCGGCCGGGCTGGTCTCGACCTACGACGCGATGGCGTGAGGGCGACCGTGCTGTGGGCCGGAGCTCGTGCTCGGCGCCGCATACCTGAGGCCCGGTACGACCGCCCGGATCGTGTCGGCGCTTTCCGCAAGGCGCCGTTCGTCGCCCGAGCGGCGACTGGGCTCGCGGCGGCGGACCGATCTGAGCACCCGGGCTCGCGAACGTCGGCCAAGGCCTCGGCAGGCCGCCGTCGCGGCGATTTCTGAGGTCGGCCGGGATCGTCGCCCCATGGGCCGGCGGCGCATGCCTGGGATCCCGCTCAGCCGTCGGCGCGGCGCGTGACCAGCGCCATCACCCACGGGTTGAACCCCGTGCCCAAGAGCGAGCGGGGCATGCGGGCGACGTAGGCGCGTGCCGTCGGGCGCGCGAAGGCCGGAACCCGCGAGAAGTCGAGAAACCCGCCGATGCTGCGAGCCTCCATCCCGTAAGGCAGGCCCTCGAGGTAGCGATGCACGTCCGGGTAGGCCCAGAGAAAGTTGTCCCCCCAGGTCCGGTGGACCGTCGCGCCGAGCCGGCGCGCGAGCCAGCGCTCCCAGGCGGTCGCCCGGCTGTCGGGACCGTGGGCCACGTCGATCGGAAAGGCGCGGTTGGGGCCGCCGATCAGCATCCGCCCACCCGGCGAGAGGACGCGGAAGATCTCCCGCAGCCACTGTCGGCGGACCGCGTGCCAGTCGGGACGGCGGTCGGCGTGTCCGTCGGTCGTGCCGACGTGCTCGATGGCGCCGAAGGTGAATGCGAAGTCGATGCTGCCGTCGAGGAACGGGAGCTCGAACGCGTCCGGATCGACCAGGTAGAACCGGTCGGCGCTCCGGCCGGCCGAAGACCAGCGGCGCGTCAGCCCCGGCAGGTCGATGCCGTAGCTCTCGTAGCCCTCCGTTTCGAGAGCCACCGCCATGCCGCCCATGCCGCAGCCGACGTCCAGGACGGTCCGAACCGGAGCCTCCCGCACGATCGGCAGGACGAAGGCCCGGGCCTTGGCCGCCTGGAAGTCGTTCTGCGCGTCGACGTAGGCTTCGTCGCAGGTCTCGTCCCGCGTCCAGGTGCGCGGTAGGAGGCCGTGATAGCCGTCGAGGGTCGTGATGGATGATCTCAGCATCGCGTTGGGCTCCCTCCGACCGTGTCGTAGGGTC
Source organism: Methylobacterium sp. WL8 (assembly GCF_008040045.1). Lineage (NCBI taxonomy): Bacteria > Pseudomonadati > Pseudomonadota > Alphaproteobacteria > Hyphomicrobiales > Methylobacteriaceae > Methylobacterium > Methylobacterium sp. WL8. The sequence continues at coordinate 22,779 of NZ_VRVF01000064.1, forward strand.
GGAATCAGCGGGAAGAACCAGGGCCGGTCCACATCTGCCTCGCTCGACCCACGATCGGGCAAGGCAGGAGCGAAGGCTCCCATCGTTGCTATTTATGATTGCGTGAAATCACCGCATGCAACCGCGTAGAGAACGTAGGCGCGGATCGCGCGACGCGGTCGACAGCGTCGAGGATCGCTCCCCGCCCTCCCCGAAAGTTCGGACCACCGAGGCACCGACGTGAGGCGCCCCCGATGTCTCTCGAAAGCGGCATCCGGTTTCGAGACGGGAATCGAGAACGGTTATCGCGCACCGAAAAATCCTGATGCGGCGCCGAGATCCGTCGAACGTCCGCCCGGTCAGGATCTGATACCAGACCTCAATGAGCCCGACTCATCGAGGTCTGGCCCCCGCGACTGCGGGGCGGCGGCAATCCGCCGGACCTCATGGGTTCCTACCCATGAGACTTGGTAGGAGACCCTTCCCCGCGCCTGCCCCCGTCCGGGAAGCTGCGTGAGCCGGCGCGACGGCGGTATGCGCTGCTGCCGGCTCCGCCCGGAAACGGACCGTCGCAGATCCACGCCGGGCCGTCCTCCGCTCGCGACACCGATCCCGGCCGGGCCCGCCCCTAAAGCCGGAAATCCTCGCCGAGATACAGCCGCCGCGCGTCGGCGTTGGCGACGATCTCCTCCGGGGTGCCCTCGGTGAGGATGCGGCCGGAATGGGCGATGTAGGCGCGGTCGATCAGGCCCAGCGTCTCGCGGACGTTGTGGTCGGTGATCAGCACGCCGATGCCGCGCTGCTTGAGGTGCTTGACCAGGTCCTGGATGTCGCCGACCGCGATCGGGTCGATGCCGGCGAAGGGCTCGTCGAGGAGCATGAAGGTCGGCGACGAGGCCAGCGCCCGGGCGATCTCGCAGCGGCGGCGCTCGCCGCCGGACAGCGCGATCGACGGGGATTTGCGCAGCCGCGCGATGTCGAACTCTTCCAGCAGCGAATCGAGCTTTTTCGCCCGCGCCTTGCGGTCGGGTTCCGCGACCTCGAGCACCGCGCGGATGTTGTCCTCGACCGTCAGGCCGCGGAAGATCGAGGCTTCCTGGGGCAGGTAGCCGATGCCGAGGCGCGCGCGCTGGTACATCGGCAGGTGGGTGATCGGCAGGCCGTCGAGGGTGATGTGGCCGCGGTCGGCCGCCACCAGCCCGGTGATCATGTAGAAGATCGTGGTCTTGCCGGCGCCGTTCGGCCCGAGCAGCCCGACCGCCTCGCCGGTCCGCACCGTGAGCCCGGCCTCGTGCACCACCGTGCGCGCGCCGTAGCTCTTGCGCAGGCCGCGGACGTGGAGGATGCCGGGGCCGCCCTCGACCTCGGCCGGGACGGCATCGGGCCTGGCGCGGCCGAGCACCCGCCCGAGCCAGGACGGGCGCGGGCTCGCGGTCTCGGATCGGTGCGGGGAGAGGGCCTGTCCGCCGGAGACGCCGAGCGAACCGCTCAATTGGCCTGGGCCCGGGTCTTGGCCTCGCCTTTGGCTGCGTCCGCCTTGACGGCCTCCGCCGGCTTCGGCGCAGTTTTGGCGATGCCGGCCGGCTGGGGGCAGCCCTTGGCGGACTTGTTCGCGTCGGACTTCTCGCCCGGTACGAACAGGGCCGAGACGCGGCCGCCGGGCACCGGGTCCATGTTCGCGCGGCCGGTGTTCATGTCGTAGACGAGGCGCTGGCCGCGGGTGACGTTCTGGCACTGGCTCAGCACGACGTTGCCGGTGAGCACGATGCGCTTGGCGGCCTGGTCGAACACCGCGCTGTCGCCGGTGGCGACCTGGTCCTTCTGCACCACCGTGACCGGGCCGGCGCAATCCACCTTCTGGATGCCGTTCTCGCCCATGCTGGCGGCGTCTTTCGGCTTCTCCTCGGCCTCGGCGCCCGGGTTCGCCTTGTCCTTGTCCTTCGTGTCCTTGTCCTTGCCGCGCTTGTAGTGGACCGTCATCGTCGAGCAGCGGATGGTGCTGTCGCCCTGCACGGCCACGACGTTGCCGGCGAAGATCGCCTTGCTCTCGCGGTCGAACACGTCGAGGCGGTCGGCGTCGATCTTGATCGGCTCCTTGCCGCCGCCCATCGCGCCGAACGGCGAGGCCGCGTCCTTCTTGGCCGCGGCCGGGGCGGCCGGCTTCTCGGCCCGGGCGGGCGCGGCCGCCAGCGTGGCGGACGCGAGCGCGGCGGCGAGAAGCGCGAAGAACCTGAAATGCCGCGCAGACGCGAGCGGGCGGGTCATGGGCGGCCGTCCGTCGGCTCGGCCGAGGAGGTGAGGACGCGCAGCGGCACCTTCGGCTCGGCCTTGCCGTCAACCTTGCCGTCCGCCTTGGAATCCTTGGCCTTGTCCTGGTGGAACACGGTGTGGACGTTGCCGATGAAGGAGATCACCCGGCCGTTCTCGACCACGTCGAGCCCGTCGGCGACCACCTGGCCGCTCGGCACCGACACGGTGACGGTCTCGGAGGACTTCACGCTGCCGGCCTTGAAGTCGACGGCGGCCGATTGCAGCTGCGCCTCCTCGCCCTTGTCGGTCCAGATCCGGATGTCCTGCTTGAGGTCGAGGGCTTCGCGCGTCGTGTCGAACAGGCCCGTGGCCGCCTCGATCCAGGCGAGCCCGCCCTTCTCGTCGGTGGCGACGTGGCCGCGCATCGCCTCGAGCTCGATCAGGCTGGGCTTGCGCATGTCCTGGAGCGCCGCCGTGGCGGTCACCTCGTAGCCGCGGTCGCCCTTGCGGAAGCCCGACAGCTTCGGGTTCTCCATCCGCACCTTGGTGCCCGACAGCGTCACCGGCCCGACGCTGACGCCGGGAAGCACCGCCGCGAACGGGTTGAACAGCCAGGCCCCGAGCGCGATCACCGCGCCGCCGGCGACGAGCGGGAGCACCCGGCGGAGCGTGCGCACCTGGGCGCTGTGGCGGTGGGCGCGGGCATGCGCGCGGCTGCGGCGCAGGTCGGCCTGACCGCCCCCTTGCCCGAACCCATCCCTCTCGACCGCGTCGACGACCTGCATGACGATTCCGATGCGCGACGCTGGAGCGCGACGCGCCCGCGAGCCCGGCCCCGACGCATCACGCGCCACGCCGACTCGTTCCGGGATGCGCCCGGCCGATGGCGAAGTTATGGCCCAAGCGTTTCCGAATGTTCAACCATCGCTGGCATCGGGATGCCCTGAGGGGGCGAATTCGGCCGATGCGTCGTGCGTTCGCGCACAAGGATGGTGCGGCCGTCCCCTCATCGCATGCGGCGCGTCCTCGCCGCCCGGGAAGGAACATCGCTCCCGAACGATCCAGCGCCGCCCGATCACCGGCTCCCCCTCCCCCGCACCCAAGTCGGGCTTGCCCGACTTGGACGCACAGGGTGCGGATCGCGGGCAAGCCCGAGATCCGTCGGGGGGAGGGAAGCGGCGGCTTCGTTTGCTTGATACAGAGAGAATAGAGCGGTGGATCAGGCCTGCGCGGCGTCGGCCGGCGCGCCGGCCTTCGGGCCGCCCTTGGCGACGCCGACGAGGGCCGGGCGCAGGGTGCGGTCGCCGATGACGTAGCCGGACTGCACCACCTGCACGACGGTGCCGGCCGGCACCTCCGGGTCGGGCACCTCGAACATCGCCTGGTGGCGGTTCGGGTCGAAGCGCTGGCCCTTGGGCTCGACCACCTTGACGCCGTGGCGCTCCAGGGTCTTGGCGAGGTCCCGCTCGGTCAGCTCGATGCCGTCGATCAGGCCCTTCAGCGCGCCCTCGGCCGAGGCCCGCGCCTCGGCCGGGACGCTGTCCAGCGCCCGGCGGATGTTGTCGGCGACGTTGAGCACGTCGCGGGCGAAGTTCGTCACCGCGTAGGTGCGGCCGTCGGCGACCTCGCGCTCGGTCCGGCGGCGCAGGTTCTCCATCTCGGCCAGCGTCCGGAGCGTCCGGTCCTTGAGCTCGTCGCGCTCTGCGGTCAGCGCCGCGAGCTTGTCGTCGGCCGGGGCGGCCTGCGCCTCGGGGGCGTCGTGCGGGGCCTCGTGCGCCACGCCGGCCCCGGCCTCGACCGTGTTCTGGCGCGGGTCGTCGTGCTGCATGTCGTTGCTCGTCATCGCGAAAAGGGCTCGCCGGCTGATTTCGGGGTCCGCGCTGATATCAGGCGCGCGGCCTGCGAAATCAACCCGTCCGCATCGGCCGGTTCGTCGTGGCTCGGCGTGGGGCCGCACAGTCCGCGTGGGAGGGGCCAACCGTCTGATTTCGGATGTTACTCGCAATCTTGCGATAAGAGGCATGCTGATTGAATGTCTAGGTCAGGCGATGCACATACAGAGTTAATGCCAAGTGCGTCGATGTCGATCATCGCGCCTGGAACGCCCTCACATCTCGATCCAGAGATGGCGCATTGCGATCGTGTTGAGACCGTTAGCGCGGGTATGTTGGGACTTAAGGATGGCTCGCCGCCTGGTTGTGTCGTGGTCTTCGATTTCGAGTCGGTCGTCGGCACTCCAGAGCGGTGCGGCGGTCGCCGCCAAGTCATCGATCCAAGTGCCGAGTTCGCGCTGCCAATGTGGGATATTCCCAGTCTGGACATAGCCAATCATAGCGGCAAACGCATGGTTGGCGGCATGGGCGCCGCTCTTGAACCGCTGGATCCCGCCCGTGGAGCTAATGTTGCTGTACAGATATTCGCGCGGATCGCGCTTCCTGGCGACCGGGGTGGGGAGCCGCTTGCATTCGATCGGGAGTAGAATGTCATATCGCGAATAGTGGCGATCGCCGATCCAAATCGAACAGTCGCTTGGCTTGGCTGCAATGTCGAGATTGCGACCGCCTTTGATGTCATCACGCGTCTCGCGTTGAAATTTGAAGGCGTCGAAACCCGGGGCGGCGCGGGCGGCATCGTTCAGGAAATCGCACAGCTGATCGGAGAGCGCATCCTCGGCTGTTTCCGGCGGCCGCATCTCGTCATCCCGCCAAAAGGGCAGCGCCTCGGCGATAAAGGCGACGAGCGTGCGAAGCTGGGTCGCGGGCTGATGCAACCCGATCCGCAGCCCCTCGGTAATCGGTCTGCTTTCCCTGCCGTCTGCCAGCACGAACTAGTAACCCTGAGCCCGAAGGTCGGCGAGCACCTCGTCGGCGTCGCGCAGCCCGATTGATCGCATCCAGAAGCGCAGCCGGTCCGGCTTGATCAGGAACAGCAAATTGTCATCGTAAATCCGGGCAATCCGCGTGACCGATACACTCTCACTGCGCTGTTCCCGGATTAGCGCATCAACCCGCCCGCGCAGCGTCTCGCTATCCGACCAGTCGATTTCCACCGCGCCGAAGGAATAGGGCTGGCAGATGATCCCAGGCCAGGATTGACTGGGGTGCGCCACGAGTGGGTTGTCGCGGTATAGGTGGTTAATCGCGGCGAGAAAAGTTTCGTTGAAAGCCGGGAGTACAGCCTGACCAGAACTCTTCAGCGCGACCGATTGGTCACCCCTGCGGATCAGGTCGCGCTGATAAGCGACGATGTCGTGCACAAGGATAGCCTCGCTTGCGCTCAGCCCGAGATCGCCTGACTCAGGGAACGGAAGGTCGAAAATGTCGCCTGTGCTTGTCGCTGTGGCCTTCTTGTTAAACAACCGAAAGCTTGTCGCGGCAGCATAGGCCGACAGGCAATTCCGGTTCATTGAAATGAAGTCCGACACCGCAAGTAGGGGTCGTGTCCCTAGGCGTGGTGTAGCTTGGTGAGGGCCACCACGATCACCGGCTTGGGCCGGGACGATCAGGCTGCGAGGGTGGGCAGGCTGACGAGGGGATCATCGCCGATCGGGGCGATGCTTTC
>NZ_VRVF01000065.1:0-28151 GCF_008040045.1 Methylobacterium sp. WL8
TGCCCGAGCACTGGTTCACCGCGGCGATCTCGAAGCGCGGCAGGCCGGCGATGGCGTCGAGGGAGAGCGAGAGTTCCTTCTCGACATGACCGTGGACCTTGAGCCGGAAGGTGCCGGCATCGACCTCCGTCGGGATCGAGGCCCAGTGCCAACGGACGTAGAAGCGGTCGTTGGGGGTGAACACGCCCTCGTCGAATACCGAGAACGGCGTCTCCAGCAGCGGCGGATGAGTGCGCTGCAGGATCATCTCGCCCTTGTCCGGAAAGGCCTTGGTCAGCGTCCGCTCGTCTGGGCCGCCCGGCAGCGGAAGCTTCACCGAGCCCGCCGCCCAGGCCGGCAGCGCGGCGCCGAGGCTGCCGAGCCCGAGTCCACCCAGGACGAGGCGGCGGTTCGTCGGTCTGTCCAGTCCGTGCATGGTCTCTCCCCTAAGAATGTCGGCGTCGATGCGTTCGAAGGCATCGGACCCGTCGCGATTCCTCGCGACCATGGAGATGCTACGGGATACGATTTATTCCTTCCAACGGTCTTTCGCGATGCGAATGATCTCCAAGCGCGATGATTTGAGAAGTTTCGATCTACGATGGGACGATCAAGGACGCCGTCTCGGCGTCACGCCGCCGGCGCGCCGACGGGCGCGGTCCTGCGATGCCCGAACAGGGCGTGCCGTTCGGCGAAACCGCGCAGGGCGACAATGCCGAGCGGTTCGAGGGCATGCGCCAATCCGTCGATGAAAGTGTCGGTGGCGATCAGCGGCGTGTCGTAGGTCTTGCACAGGCGCTCGACGCGAGCGAGCACGTTGAGATCGCGGCCGATCGCCGTGAAGTCGACCCGGTCGCCGCCGCCGATATTGCCGTAGGCGATCTCCCCGACATGAAGTGCGACGCCGACCTCGAAGGCAGCTGTGTCACCGTCGCGCAGGGTCGCAAGCGCAGCGAGTGCGGCCTCGGCGGCACGCAAGGCGGCACGGCGCGCCGCGGCCTCGTCGCGATCGGCATCGAACACGGCCAGTAGCCCGTCGCCGATATACTTCAGCACCTCGCCGCCTTCCGCCTCGACGGCCGGCACGATGGCATCGAACATCCGGTTGAGGGCGGCCACGACACGGTCGGGGCTCTGCCGGTCGGACAGTTCACCGAACCCGCGCAAGTCAGTCAGCATCATCGCGGCCCGCATCAGACGTACATCGCCGCGCCGCACTGTGCCGGCCAGGATTTGCCGTGCCGGGTCGCGCCCGACATAGGCGCTCAGCACCGCGCCGAGCATGTCGTCGAGCGCCTTGATCTCGAACAGCAGCGAGAACGGCTCGACCAGCGCCAGCAACGTGTCGATCTCGATCAGCGTGAAGCCGCCCGGTCTCGCTGTGGCCCAGGAGGCGGCGCCCATGCGTCCACGCGCGGCGCGCAGCGGCACGATGAGGTAGTCGGTCAGACCCTCGTCGCGAAGCTCGCCGAGCACGGGAAACGGCAGCGGCCCATCCCCGTCGAGACGGTATCGGAACGGGGTACGGGTCTCGACCACGTGCTCGACGGTGTTGCCGTGAAAGGTCGGCGTGCCCTCGATGCCGTGGCGGCGACGCAGGGCTAGGCTCGACGCTCCTGGATGCCAGACGCGCATCACCCACCGGAACGACGGATGCAGGGTCGGCGCGTGGGTGGTGGCGCGGGCCAGTGGCAGGCCGAGCCCCGAGAGGCACGCGCTGAACCCGTCGAGAAGGGCTGCCGCGTCCGCCGCTTCGCGACCCGGCCCCATCAACCATCCCGTCGCCTGCGCAACCGCCTCGGACGAAGATTGGGACGAACGTGTCACGGCAGTTCTTTCATCAAGAATTCGGATCGATGCCATAGCGCGGATCAGACGAGGCCGAGCACGTGGATCAGGCCGAGGCTGACGGCGCCGAGGGCGAGGAGCGAGGCGACCACCGCGAAGGTCACCCGCGCCCCGGCCTTGGCGACGCTGCGCACGTCGACCCCGAGGCCGAGCGCCGCCATCGAGACCACGGTCAGCACGTTGGCGGTCTCCGACATCGGCGCGAGCGCAACCTGCGGGACCAGCCCGGCCGAGCGAAGGCCCGCGAGCGCAAGGAAGGCGAGGATGAACCACGGCACCAGGCGGTGGATCGCGAGGCCGCCGCGGGCCGGGCGGTCGCCGGCAGTGACGCCGGGGGCGGCCTCGTCGATCTCCTCGCGCAGCCGGCTTGCGCCGAGCGAGAGCACCAGGACGACCGGGCCTAGCATCAGCACCCGGACGAGCTTCACCAGGGTTCCGACCTGGACGCTGAGCGCCGCGACCGGCGCAGTGGCGGCGAGGACCTGCGGCACGGCGTAGACGGTGAGGCCGGCAAGCACGCCGTACTGCATCGGCGACAGACCGAGCAGCGGCACCAGCAGCGGCAGGCCGAGCACCACCAGCACGCCCAGCACCGCGGTGAAGGCGATGGAGGCGGCGACGTCCTCGCCGTCGGCGCCGATCACCGGTGCCGTGGCCGCGATCGCCGAGTTGCCGCAGATCGAGTTCCCACAGGCCACGAGGATCGCCATGCGCGGATGCAGTCCGAGCGCTCGGCCGATGCCGTAACTCGACAGGATCGCCACGACGACGACGCCCGCGATGCCGAAGAGCAGGCCCGGTCCGGCGGCGAGGATCGTCGCGAGGCTGAGCGACGCGCCGAGTAGTACGACCGCGATCTCCAGCACGGTCTTGGCCCCGAAGGCGATGCCGGGAAAGAAACGCTGCGACGGTGTCCAAATGGTGCGGATCGCGCTGCCGAGCAGGATCGCGAGCACCAGGGCTTCGAGCCAGGCACGACCGAACAGATGCGCCTCGGCGGCTTCGAAGCCGATCGCTGCGGCGGTGACCGCCACGCAGAGGCCCAGTCCCGGAAGGATGGCTCTGATGCCGGCCACGGTACGCGTCGAACGAGAGTGGGAGAAAAGTCTGAGCGCGGACATGGATGGCTCCGATGTGATGCCAGAGGATCCCAGGTCCCGCTCATTCACTCCAACGGAATGATTGGATGCTTTTAATCACTGAAATAGATGAGACGAGGACCCCTTCAGAGTTTGCGGAGACGCATTGTGGGGGGCCGACAGCCGGATTCACCCGTCGATCCAGCGGGCCGTGATCGTCGTGTCCGCAGCAAGCTCATAGATCCTGACGGAGCCCGTCGCGAGTTCGAGGTGCTCGACCTCCGCGAGGCTCAGGTCTTCAAGCGCCATGACAAGCGCCCGCAGGCAATTGCCGTGGGCGACGACGAGCACGTCCCCGCACATGACCGCCGGCAGGATGGTTCGGAGGTAGCATGGCACGATGCGGGCGACGGTATCGCGCAGACTCTCACCGTTCGGCGGCGCCTCGGCGTAGGAGCGGCGCCAGGTCTCGATCCGCTCCGCCCCCCAGCGCGCATCGGCGGCGATCTTGTCGAACCCGCTGAGGTCGCCGTAGTCTCGCTCGTCGAGCGCGGCGAAGCGTTGAGGGACCAATCCGGGTTGCCCGAGCGCATCGAGAATAAGCCGGCCGCTCACGACGGCCCGCGTCAGCGTCGAGGTGAAGGCTGCGGAAAAGCGCCAGCTGCGCTCGGCCAAACGCCGCCCGGCTGCCTCGGCTTCCATCCGGCCCTGCTCGGTCAAGGGCGAGTCTAGCAATCCCGTGAACAGGCCGGATCGGTTGGCTACGCTCTGGCCATGCCGGACCAGCACGAGGCGTCGCGTGACCGGGGCTTTGCAATTGTGGATCACGCTGTCTCCCAAGGCAGAGCACTTCCGCGCCGCCTCCAATGAAGTCAGCATCCGACCCTAACGGAATTCGGCGCTGAGATGGGTTGGACCGTCCATCCGGAGTCGGCGGGTCATCCTAGGTCCGCTTAAGAACGTCTTGCGACTGAAAGCAGCCAAGCTGCTTCCCACCCACCCCAGTCTTGGGCCTCATTCCCAAAGTGCCCACAAGCGGACGTTCCGGGCTTCTGCAATGGGTCGGAAGCAGCCCCTCGCGGCGGGTACCAAGCGTCAGATTTCGACCACTAGCCTGCCTCTCGCAGCCAGCCGTACGTAACCTGCCCGAATGCCGGTGATCACCGACGCTAAGGGGGGATGCTGGTTAGAGAAATTCGAATGGCCTGCGTCCCTCAACAAGGACCTCTCCAAGGAGGATCTGCGGGCCGACGCGGGCAATCCAGTCCAGGTCCTCGGCATTTCGGACTTCAAGGCCCAGCTCGAAGAGCAGGTTGCGACGGGCACATACCAGAAGCTCACCGCCAGGGCCGCATGAAGACGCGGTGACGCCGGGAATGCGGCAATCATCCCCGTCGTACGTCCATCCCCGGTGTTCGTCTGCGACCGATCTGGTTCGCTCGTGCGGAGCCGGAGCGGTGCCCGACCTCAGAGGCGGGTGGTGAGGTTGGTGAGCCAAGCCGGAGAGGCGTTGACCAACGCGGTCTCCGCCGCCTTGTCGTAGCCCAAGGCGATCATCAGGCCCGTGGCCACGAGGATAAGGCCGAGCGCCGCCTTCAGCCCCTTGCCGAGCCCCATCATCCGGTCGCGCCAGCGCATCAACACCTCGCGTGAGAGCGTGCCGAGCAGCAGCAGCGGCAGGGCCGCACCAAGGCCGAACAGGAGCATGGTTAGGGCGACGATGCCGAGATCGCGCCCCTGGGAGGCGAGCAACGAGGCCGCCCCGAGGGTCGGGCCGACGCAGGGGCTCCAGACCGCCCCGAGCAGCACCCCGACGCCGAACTGGCCGAGGAGGCCGGCGGTCGAGAAGCCGCCGAACCGGCTCTCGGTCCAGTTGCTCACCGGACCGGCGGCCACGGCGAGCCGCGTCTGGGCCGCCGGGACCATCAGGACCAACCCGATCAGGATCAGCATGATGGCCGCGCCGGTCCGGAAGATGCCGGCGTCGAGGCCGATGGCGAAGCCGACCGTCGCCACGAACAGGCCGATGATCACGAACGACAGGGCCAGGCCGGCGGCGAGGGCAGCCGGGCCGAGCCTGTGCTCCGACGCCGCCGCGCCGAGCACCAGCGGCAGCAACGGCAGCACGCAGGGGGACAGCACCGAGAGGATGCCGGCGAGGAAGGCGAGGCCCAGGCTCGTGACCATGACGGCTCAGATAGCCTTGTCGAGGAGCGAGTAGATCGCTTCGGGCTTGGTCTCGCCGGCCGAGCGCCCGGTCTCCTTCTCGCCCTTGTAGGTGATGAGCGTGCTCTGCATCGTGGCACCGAACTTCTTGACCACGTCCTTGCGACTATCGAAGTCGACGTCGAACACCTGCAGGTCCTTGAACTTCGGGTCGGCTTCAAGCTTCACCAGGATCGGCTTCTGGGCGGCACAGGTGGTGCACCACGGGGCGGTGATGTGCACCAGGATCGGCTTGCCGGCCTTCTGGGCGGCCTCGAACGCGGCGGGCGTGTAGGTCATCTCGGCGGCTCCGGCGGCGGTGCCGAACAGCATGGGGGCGACGGCGAAGGCGGCAAGCAGGATGCGGCGGGTGGTCATGGATGATGTTCCCGTGATGGATGGCTGGGGGTGTAAGCGAGGGGTCAGTTCGAGACCTGCGTGATGGCGCGGTCGACGTTCACGCGGGCCGACCAGTCCTTGGCGCTGTCCTGGCCCTTGAGGTCGATGAGGCGGGCGGCGGTGACGTCGACGTTCTTGAAGTCGGCCCCGGCAACGGTCGCACCGGTGAGGTTCGCACCCGACAGGTCCGAGCCCATCAGAACCACGTCGGTCAGGTTCGCATCGGTGAGGTCGGCGTATTCGAGGCGCGAGCGCCCGAGGTTCGCGCCCTTCAGATTGGCGCCCTTGAGGTTCACCGAGACGAACACCGCTCGCATCAGGCCCATGGACTGGTTCTTGATGTCAGCGCCGCCCTTGAGTGCGACCAGCGTCGCCCCGGCCATGTTCGCGCCCTTGAAGTCGCCGATGGGCATCGACCGGCTGAGGTCAGCCCCGCTGAGGTTGGCGTCGCGGGCGGTGATGCCGAACATCTTGGCCCCGACGAGCTTGGCGCCCGAGAGGTCGGCCTTGATGAACCAGGCCTGCTCCAGGTTCGCACCGGACAGATCGGCGCCGCGCAGATTGGCCTTGTTGAGCCGGGCGGTGCGCAGGTTCGCGCCCTTGAGGTTCAGGCCCGACAGGTCGAGGCCGGCGAGCGCCTTGTCGGAGAGGTCGATGGGCTTGCCGTCCGCCTTGGCGATCAGCGCCTCGACGTCGGCCCTGGTCATCTCGGCCTTGGTCATGGCGGCCGAGCCCATGTCGGCGCCAAGGAGCAGGTCCTGCTCGGCATGGGCGGGGGCGGCCAGAAGGACGGAGGCGAGCAGAAGGGGGACGAGGCGGCGCATGGTTTCTCCCGTTGTTTCGCCCGGCCCGTCGGTAGCCTGCGCTTACTCGCGGTGTTGCCGAACGGTTTTTTGTTCAGTCGCGACAGTGATATGGAGGGACGAGACAACCGTCTGTGACCCAGGTCACCGAATGGCTGTGGATCCGAGGATAATGGTGCATCGTCCGGTTCATGGTGGCGTTCAATGACCGCCAGCCCGGGGAGGACGACCATGCAGAGCGCCCATCAGATCGAACGCTGGATCGAGCGCTTTCCGCTGGTCCGGGACTTCAGTGCCAGTCATCTCCAGATCGCCCGCGGCACGGTGAGCTTCCCCGTGCTCGAAGCCGGCGCGATTGCCTACGAGCTCCAAGGCCCTTGTGCGAACTACCTGATGTGCATCGACGGGCGCACCCGGGTGTTCCGCATGTCCGAGGGCGGCCGGGAGATGCTGATCTACAAGGTCGTGGCGGGCGGCACCTGCGTGCTGACCACGCAGTGCCTGCTTTCGGGAGGCGGCTTCCCGGCGCAAAGCATCGCGGAGGCCAGGACCGAGTTGGCGGCGTTGCCGGCCGACACCTTCCGCCAACTGATGCGCGAGAGCGTCGCCTTCAGGGACTTCGTCCTGAGCGACTACACCCGGCTCCTGTCGGGGATGTTCGACCTGATCGAGGAGGTCGCCTTCGCACCCCTGGAGCAGCGCCTGGCACGCCGGCTGCTCGTCGAGGCCGATGCCGACGGGATCGTCTGGAAGACGCATCAATCGCTGGCCTCGGACGTCGGGAGCGTCCGTGAGGTCATTAGCCGCCTCCTCGGAGAGTGGGCCGATGCCGGCCTGGTCGAGATCCGCCGGGGCCAGGTTCAGGTCATCGACCGCGCGTCGTTGGCTGCGGGCAGGCCGGACTAGGTCCCTGCCGGGGACGCTCCCCCTTGACGGTCGGGATGCGCACCCGCGCGAAGGACACCTCCGTCACGATGACGGACAGGGCTTTGGGGGACCGCGCGGACCGGTCCTAGATCTCGCGCAGCCACGATGAATCCGCGACGACGCCTCTCATTCGGAAGCGCTCGGAGAAGGCCAGGGTGACCCTTCCCGGCCCCCAATCCGGACGGTCGAGGAGCGCGACCGGATTTATCGGCTACTTGGATGTCTCGAACCCGATATCCGCCGCCACGGTCATCAGGCGCTCCGGCTCCCTCTCCTTGCGCTCCGAGTAGCGGTCTACGAGGTAGTTGGCCCGCTCGCGGGTCAGGAGCGTGAACTTGAACAGCTCCTCGCAGACGTCAACCACCCGGTCGTAGAGCGGCCCAGGCTTCATCCGCCCGGTCCCGTCGAACTCCTTGTAGGCCATCGGGACCGAGGACTGGTTCGGGATGGTGATCATCCGCATCCAGCGCCCGAGGATGCGCAGGCCGTTGACCGCGTTGAACGACTGCGACCCACCCGAGACCTGCATCACGGCCAGCGTCCGCCCCTGCGTCGGGCGAACGGACCCTTCTGACAGCGGCAGCCAGTCGATCTGGCTCTTCATGACGCCGGTCATGTTGCCGTGGCGCTCGGGACTGACCCAGACGTGCCCCTCGGACCAGATGGAAAGGTTTCTGAGCTCCTGCACCTTGGGGTGATCGGCGGTGGCGTCGTCGGGCAGCGGTAGGCCGTGCGCGTCGTAGATCCGCACCTCGCCTCCCATCGCCTCCAGCAGGCGCGCGGCCTCGTAGGCGAGGAAGCGGCTGAACGAGCGCTCCCGGAGCGACCCGTAGAGGATCAGGAAGCGCGGGGCGTGGGCGAACGGCGCCGCCACTTGCATGTCGGCTGCCGTCGGGACGACGAAGTGCCCCTCGCTCAGGTTCGGCAGGCCGTCGGCGAAGGGCTGTCGGGGCTTGTCCAAGGAGCTTCTATCCTCTACGTTTCAATGATGGTTGAGATATTGACATCATGATGGACGAACGGCAAGCCGTCGCTGCCTTCGCGGCCCTCGGGCAGGAGCATCGCCTGCGCATCGTGCGCCGGCTCGTCACCGCCGGGCCGGACGGCATGGCGGCCGGCATCCTGGCCGAGGCGGTCGGCATCTCGGGCACCAACCTGTCGTTCCACCTCAAGGAGCTCAGCCATGCCGGCCTCGTCACCTCGCGCCGGGAGGGCCGGTCGATCATCTACGGCGCCGCCTACCCGGACCTGTCCGAGCTCATCCAGTTCCTGATGCGCGATTGCTGCCAGGGCCGCCCCGAGGTCTGCGCCCCCGCCGTCGCCGCCCTGTCCGCCTGCTGCACGGAGACCGCCTGATGGACGTCGTGATCTACCACAACCCGGATTGCGGCACGTCCCGCAACACCCTGGCCCTGATCCGCAATGCCGGCATCGAGCCGCACGTGGTCGAGTACCTGAAGACGCCGCCGAACCGGCGGCTAGTGCGTCAGCTCGCCGACCGGGCCGGCGTCACGGTCCGCGACCTCCTGCGCGAGAAGGGCACGCCCTACGCGGAGCTCGGCCTCGCCGACGAAAGCCTGACGGACGACCAGCTTCTGGATGCCATCGCCGAGCACCCGATCCTGCTGAACCGACCCCTGGTGGTGAGCCCGAGGGGCGTCGCCCTCTGCCGCCCCTCCGAAGCGGTCCTCGACCTCCTGCCTTCCCAGCAGGGCGAGTTCGTCAAGGAGGACGGCGAGCGCGTCGTCGACGAGCACGGCCGGCGCGTCGCCACCGCCTGACCGCCCACAAACCATCAAGAACAAGAAACGGTCCCGATGCTCGCGCTCGCCATCTTCGTGGTCACCCTCGTCTTCGTCATCTGGCAGCCGAAGGGTTTTGGGATCGGATGGAGCGCCCTGATCGGGGCCGCCGTCGCACTCGCCACCGGGGTCATCCATCCCGGTGACATCCCGGTGGTCTGGCACATCGTCTGGGACGCCACCTTCACCTTCGTCGCGCTCATCATCATCTCGCTCCTGCTCGACGAGGCCGGGTTCTTCCACTGGGCGGCGCTGCACATCGCTCGCTGGGGCGGGGGTCGGGGGCGCTTGCTGTTTCCGCTGGTGATCCTGCTCGGGGCCGCGATCGCGGCGGTGTTCGCCAACGACGGAGCGGCCCTGCTGCTCACCCCCATCGTCCTCGCGATCCTGCTGCGGCTGGACTTCAAGCCGGCGGCGGCCCTGGCCTTCATCGTCGCCTGCGGGTTCGTCGCGGATTCCACCAGCCTGCCCCTGGTGATCTCGAACCTCGTCAACATCGTCTCGGCGAACTTCTTCGACATCACCTTCAGCCGCTACGCCGCCGTGATGGTGCCGGTGAACCTCGTCTCGCTCGCCGCGACCCTGGCGGTGCTGTGGCTGTTCTACCGGCGCGACCTGCCCACCCGCTACCCGGTGGCCGCGTTGGAAGAGCCCCGCCGCGCGATCAAGGACCCGCTGGTGTTCAGGGCGGCCTTCCCGCTCCTTGGGGTGTTGCTGATCGCCTACTTCGTCACGGCGCCGTTCGGCGTGCCGGTCTCGGTGGTCACCTGCGCCGGCGCCCTGGTGCTGCTGGCGCTGGCCAATCGCAGCCGGGTCATCCCGATCCGCAAGGTGCTCGCGGGCGCCCCCTGGCAGATCGTCCTGTTCAGCCTCGGCATGTACCTCGTCGTCTACGGGCTGAAGAACGCCGGCCTGACCGACTACCTGGCTCAGGGGCTGACCTGGCTCTCGGGTCACGGACCGTTCGTGGCCACCCTCGGCACGGGGGTCGCCGCCGCGATCCTGTCGTCGGTGATGAACAACATGCCGAGCGTGCTGGTGGGCGCGCTCTCGATCCAGCAGGCCCCGGACCTGTCGCCCCTGATGCGCGAGCTGATGGTGTACGCCAACGTCATCGGTTGCGATCTCGGCCCGAAATTGACGCCCATCGGCAGCCTGGCGACCCTGCTCTGGCTCCACGTCCTCGACACCAAGGGCCAGCGTATCACCTGGGGCCAGTACATGCGGGTGGGCCTGGTCATCACGCCACCGGTCCTCTTGGTCACCCTGGCGGCCTTGGCGGTCTGGCTACCCGTTCTCGGGGCCCGGTAGCGATCCGATGGCCCCGGCGCGCCGATGGCCCGTGATCTCGGCCCTGGGCGTCGTCCAGATCCTGACCTGGGGCTCCTCGTTCTACCTCCTGTCGGTGCTGGCCGCGCCGATGTCGAAGGATACGGGATGGCCCCTCGGCTGGGTTATCGGAGGGCTGTCCCTTGGCCTCCTCGTCGCGGGCCTCGTCTCGCCGCGGGTGGGAGCCTTCATCGGGGAGCATGGCGGGCGGCCGGTGCTGGCCTTCGCCGCCATCGCGCTGGCGCTGGGCCTCATGGGCCTTGCCCTTGCCCCGAACCTCACGGCTTACCTCGCGGCCTGGCTCCTCGTCGGCCTCGGCATGGGCACCGGCCTGTACGACCCCGCCTTCGCCACGCTCGGGCGCCTCTACGGCGCCGAGGCAAGGCCCGCCATCACGACCCTGACCCTGTGGGGCGGCTTCGCCAGCACGGTGTGCTGGCCGCTCTCGGCCTTCCTGATCGAGCGGGTCGGCTGGCGCGGGACCTGCCTCGCCTATGCCGGGCTGCACCTCTCGGTCACGCTGCCGCTCGTCCTGCTCGCGATCCCCCGGCCCCCCGCGCATCCAGTCACGCGATCCGAAGGCGCGATCCCCGGCGTCCGGCTCGATGGCCGGGAGCGTCGTGCCTTCCTCCTCATGGCAGGGGTGTTGACCCTCGGCGGCACGGTGATGGCCATGGTCTCGGTGCACCTCATCACCCTGCTCCAGGCCCGTGGCGTGGCTCTCACCTCGGCCGTCGCCTATGGCGCCCTGATCGGACCGGCACAGGTGGGTGCGCGCATCGTCGAGATGGCCGGCAAGGGTCGGCACCATCCCCTCTGGACCCTGACCGCCGCCATGGTCCTGGTGGTCCTCGGGATCGCGATGCTGACGGCCGGCCTACCCTTGGTCGGGCTGGCGCTGGTCCTCTACGGGGCCGGCAACGGGATCTACTCGATTGCACGGGGTACGGTGCCCCTGGGCCTGTTCGGTCCCGAACGCTACGCCGCGCTCGTCGGCCGCCTCGCCCGCCCGGGGCTGGTGGCCCAGGCGCTTGCACCCTCCGTCGGAGCCTTGGTCCTGACCCACGCGGGCGCGGACGCGACCTATGCACTGCTCAGCGTGCTCGCCGTGGCGAACGTTGCGCTTGCCCTATCGCTCTGGCGTGTCCGGCCGCGAAGCTAGGAAAGCGGAGGCTGCCTGGGACGTCCGCCGTGATCCAGTCCGGATCCGGTCCTTGCCTCCGACCCGTCGTGAGCCTACTGACGCTTAAACGATTCCATAACGGTTTAAGTATCGTGCAGGAAAAGCAAGCGCTCGACGGCTTCGCGGCCATCGCGCAGGAAACCCGCCTCCGCATCATCCGCATGCTGGTGACCGCCGGGGCGAAGGGCATGGCCGCCGGTGCCATCACCGAGGCCATCGCAGGTGCCTCGGCGCCGCGCATCTCGTTCCACCTCAATCACCTGGAGAACGCCGGCCTCGTCGAGAGCCGCCGCGAAGGTCGCTCGATCATCTACAGCGCGATCTTCCCGGCCTTGTCCGACCTCGTCGCCTTCCTCATGCGCGATTGCTGCGAGGGTCACTGCGAGGTCTGCGACCGCGCCATCGACCTGTTCGCCAAATGCACCGGACGGCCCCAGCGGGTCGAGCAAGCCCCCAGGATCGGCTGCGAGGAAGCATGACCACCTTGCGCGACATCCTCGAAGGCCGGCAGATCCCGATCTACTTCGCCGCCATCGGCCTGGCCGTCGTCGTTGCGCTGATGGTCCCCGGAACCACGGCCCTGGACGTCGGGATCAACCCGGCCCTGGCGTTGATGCTGTTCGTCACCTTCCTCCAGGTACCCCTGCCCGAGTTGGGGAAAGCCTTTACGCGGGTCCGTTTCCTGGCGGCACTCCTCGCCACGAACTTCGTCGCGCTGCCGATCCTGGTGGCCTGCCTGATCCAGTTCCTGCCCGCCAATCCGATGCTGCGGCTGGGCGTGCTCATGGTCCTGCTCACGCCGTGCATCGACTACGTTGTCACCTTCGCCCACCTCGGCCGCGCGGACGCCAAGGTGCTGCTGGCCTCCACCCCGGCGCTGCTGATCGCGCAGATGCTGCTGCTGCCGGTCTACCTCAACGTCTTCCTCGGCGAGGACGCCGCCAGGTTCGTCCAGGTCGGTCCGTTCGTGCACGCCTTCGTCTGGCTCATCGCGGTTCCCCTCGGACTTGCTGCGGCCGTGCAGATCTGGGCCGCACGCAGCCGCACCGGCCAGCGGATCGCCGCCGGGCTCGGGCTTCTGCCGGTGCCGGCAACGGCCCTCGTCCTGTTCGTGGTGATCGCGTCCGTCCTGCCCCAGCTCGGGCCCGCCCTGGACGACGCCCTGCGGGTAGTCCCCGTCTACGTCGTCTTCGCCGTGGCGGCTCCGCTGCTGGGTTGGGCGGTCGGGCGCGCGTTCCGCCTGGATGCCCCCACCGTCCGCACGCTGGCCTTCAGCGCCGCCACGCGAAACTCCCTGGTGGTCCTGCCGCTGGCGTTTGCGGTTCCGGGTGCCGTGCCACTCCTGCCCGCCGTCATCGTCACGCAGACGCTGGTCGAGCTCCTCAGCGAACTCATCTACGTCCGCCTCATGCCAAGGTTCGGCGCCCCGGCATCCTCGCCGGTCGACGCCTAGGTCGACGGTCGTTCCACGGACGAGCGGCTGCGTGACCCCGCATCGCCACCCGCTTCCGGCCTCTTGGGACCAAGACAAGGACGACCGGCGGTCCCGTTCCACTGCTGGGTGTCGGATGGGCCGGCTTTCACATCGGTGCATCGAGCATATCGAGAACCGGGCAGGCCGGCGTCGGGGCGCCGCTGCACCGCTCCACGGTGTCGCTCAGGATGCGCTCAAGCCGCGCGAGACGGGCGAGCTTGGCGCGGACCTCGGCAAGGTGGGCGGCTGCGACGTCCCGGACCTCGCCACAGGACCGGTGCCCGGGCGCGGCCAACGCCAGCAGGGTCCGGATGTCCTCGATCCCGAAGCCCAATGCGCGAGCCTGACGGATGAACGCCAGGCGCCGGACATGGGCAGGATCGTAGGCCCTGTGACCGCCCTCCGTGCGAGCCGGCGGCGGCATGAGCCCGATGCGCTCGTAGTAGCGGACGGTCTCCAGGTTGATCCCGGCCGCCGCCGCGATCTGCCCTATGGAGAGACCTCGCGCACCCTTCGCCATTTTTCGCTTGATCCCGTAGTGGCTACGGGATGCAGGGTGGCACGATGATGATCGACACACCATCCATGGCGCCTCCCGCAAGACCCGCCTCACGTCCGCGGGACGGCCTGCCGATTCCCTCGGGAAGCTGGTTCGCCGGGCTGGGCACGGTCGCCGGGCTGGGTGCCCTGGCGGCCTCGTCCTGCTGCGCCCTCCCGGTGGCGCTTGCCGGTCTCGGCGCGACAGGGGCGGTTTTCGGAGGATTGGCCATGTTGGCTAGCATCCGGCCGATCCTGCTTGGCGGGGCCGCCCTGGCCCTCCTCATGGGTTGGGCGCTGTTCTTCCGTCGCGGGGCGACGGCATGCGACATGGCCGAATCATGTGCTCGCTCGGGGCCGTCATGGCGTACCCCTGGCCTTCTCGGGCTTGGGACGGCGCTGGTTGGTTTGGCGCTCGCGTGGGAACCATACCTTGAGCCCATCGTGCTCAAGGCGATGCGGTGAGGCGGACGATGCAGCTTCGGTCCACCCTGACCTGCCCGCACTGCGGTCATAGAGCGACGGAGACGATGCCGACCGACGCCTGCCAGTTCTTCTACGAGTGCACCGGCTGCGGCACGCTCCTGCGCCCGAAGGCGGGCGACTGCTGCGTCTTCTGCTCCTTCGGCGACGTCCCCTGTCCGCCCATCCAGGAAGCCCGCGAGAACGGCGGGTCCGCATCCTGCTGCTCGGGGTCCTCCTGATCTGCGGACCGGACAGGAGGCATACCCGCTTGGTCCCGGTCCGGGCATGGTGCCGTGCTGGACGATCCGTCCTCTCCCGGTCACGATCCGACGCTCGATGGAGCGCGTCCGATAGCCTCGGGTGCATGGCTCCGGGTCCCCGGGCGCGGGGCGTCCGGTCGTCGCGCGACACCTACGTCTTCCGTCCCGTGCCCGTCATCGCGAAACTCGCGCTCGTCGTATCCCCTTGGCGCGTCCGGTGGTCCCGTCCCTTCCTTGCCGGTCCGTGATGTGGCATCGTCGGACGGTGACCTTCTGGCTCGCCCTTCGCAGGCTGCTCCCGCTCCTGGCGGTCCTCAGCCTCGCCCTTGCGCCGGTGACCGCATCCGCGGCTGCCGCAGGCATGCGCGCGCCGACGGGCGTTCACGGTCACGCCATGGCGATGTCCGACGAGGCCATGGACGGCATGGCCGGGATGGCCATGGACGAGATGCCGTGCTGCCCCAAGGAGCGGCCGGACATGCCCGACTGCTCGAAGGGCTGCCCCCTGATGGCGCTTTGCCTGGCTAAGGTCGCCACCGGACTTCCGGTCGCCCTCGGACTTCCGGGTCGCGTCGCCCGCTTCGAGGGACCCACCTGGGCCGTCATCGCGTCCTTCGACAGCCTCTCGCAAGGGCCGCCCACCGAGCCTCCCCGAGCCTGAACCCGATGCCGCCGGCGTGAGCGCCGGCATGACGCCGCGCGTCCACGCGCGGCCCGCCATCGCGTTCAGGAGACAACACCCGTGACCCAGAAGCCTTTTCCGCGCGCCGTCTCGGCGGCGCTGCTCGGTGCCGCCCTGTCGGCGACCGCGTTCCCGGCGCTTGCCGACATCAAGGACTACCGCTTCGAGCTCGTGCAGCAGGAGGCCAAGGTCGGCGAGGCTGTCCTGTCGGTGCGTCTTCTCGATAAGCGCAGCGGCAAGCCGGTTCCCGACGCCGTGATCTTCGCCAAGCGCATCGACATGGCCCCCGACAGCATGGACGAGATGACCTCGAAGATCGAGCAGCTCCCCACGACCGAGCCGGGCGTCTACCGCTTCAAGGCGAAGCTCACGATGGCCGGCGGCTGGCGGCTGTCGCTCGGGGCCAAGGTCCAGGGCGAGACCGGCACGGTCGAGGACAAACTGGTCTTCAAGGCCGTCAAGTGAGCCGCGCGGCCTGGTTCGCCGGGACCCTCGCCGCACTCGCGGCGGGGGGCGCCGGCTATGTCGCGGGGCATGGGGAGAACCCCGTGCCGGCGCTCGCCGAGCGCGCCCGGACGGAGTTCGCCCGGTGGTCTCCGGCCCCCATGCCGGCCGCGCAGGCTACGCCCCCCGCGAAGGCGACCGGGCCGGTGGTCTACTACCAGGACCCGGACGGAAAGCCGGTTTACTCGCTGTCGCCGATGGCGACCGCGGATGGCCGGGAGTTCCGGGGGGTCCACGCCAGCGAGGACGTACGCTTCGACGAGCCGGATGCGGAGGAGGCCATGCCTGCCGACTTGGCCGGGCAGCGGATGGCCGGGCACGACATGGCCGGCCAGGACATGGGGAAGGCCGGGGACACGAAGGCCGCCGCGGGCGCCCGGCCCATACGCTACTACCGCAACCCGATGGGGCTGCCGGACACCTCGGCCACGCCCAAGAAGGATTCGATGGGGATGGACTACATCCCCGTCTACGAGGGCGAGGACAGCGACGGCAACGTCGTGACCGTCTCGCCCGGCAAGGTCCAGCGCACCGGCGTACGGACCGAGGTGGTCGAGCGCCGGGTGGTCGCCCAGCCCGTGCGCGTCCCCGGTACCGTCGCCCTCGACGAGCGGCGGGTGACGGTCATCGCGACACGCTCGGACGCCTACGTCGACCACGTCGAGAACGTCACGACGGGCGACCGCGTCCGCAAGGGGCAGGCGCTGGTCCACGTCTACTCGCCCGAGATCAACGCCGCGGCGGCCCAGCTCATCGCCAACCCTGGCTTCGACGGCGCGAGGCGGCGCCTGCGGAACCTGAACGTCTCCGAGGCCGTGATCGACGAGATGGAGCGCACCCGGAACGTGCCGATGGCCATCACATGGTCCTCGGCCCGGGACGGCATCGTCCTGCAGCGGACCGCCATCGAGGGCATGAAGGCCGCGGCCGGGGATACCCTGTTCCGGATCGGCGACATCTCCACCATGTGGGTGCTGGCCGACGTGCCGGAGCGCGACCTTTCCAACGTCCGCGTCGGGCAGGCCGCCACGATCCGCCTGCGCTCGGCCCCGGGCCGCACCTTCACCGGCAAGGTCGGGACGATATACCCGCAGGTGAACCCGGAGACCCGGGCCACACGGGTGCGCATCGAGCTCCCGAACCCGGACGGCACCTTGCTGCCGGACATGTACGCCGACGTCGAGATCGCGACGGGGGACGCCAAGCCGGTCGTGGCCGTGCCCGACGACGCCGTCATCGACACCGGCGAGCGACAGGTCGTGCTGATCGACCGCGGCGAGGGTCGCTTCGAGCCCAAGGCCGTGAAGGTCGGCGTGCATGGCGGTGGCTACACCCAGATCCGCGACGGCGTCTCGACCGGCGATCGGGTGGTGACCTCGGCCAACTTCCTGATCGACGCCGAGAGCAACCTGAAGGCGGCACTGCAAGGCCTGGCGCCTCCCAAGGACGACCGCCAGGCCGCCGACGCGGGAGCGACGCCATGATCGCGCGCCTCATCGGATGGTCGGCCCGCAACCTCGTACTGGTGCTGGTGGGCACCGTGTTCGCCGTCGCGGCAGGCGTCCTGTCGCTGCGGACCCTGCCGCTCGACGCCATCCCCGACCTCTCGGACGTGCAGGCCATCGTCTACACGGAGTACCCGGGGCAGGCCCCCCAGGTCGTGGAGGATCAGGTCACCTACCCGCTGACCACCGCCATGCTGACGGTGCCGAAGGCCAAGGTGGTGCGCGGCTTCTCCTTCTTCGGGGTGTCGTTCGTCTACGTCATCTTCGAGGACGGCACCGACCCGTACTGGGGCCGCTCGCGGGTGCTGGAGTACCTCAACGCGGCGGCGAGCCGCCTGCCGGCGGGCGTGACCCCGACGCTCGGCCCCGACGCCACGGGCGTGGGCTGGGTCTACCAATACGTGGTGGTGGCCAAGGAACGGACGCTCGCCGAGCTTCGCTCCCTGCAGGACTGGGTGGTCCGGTTCGGGGCCTCGCGTGCCGAGGGCGTCGCCGAGGTCGCCGGTGTCGGCGGCTTCGTGAAGCAGTACAACGTCGTGGTCGACCCGAACCGGCTTCGTGCCCAGGGCATCTCCCTCAACAAGCTCCGGGACGCGATCCGGTCGAGCAACGCCGACGTCGGTGGCCGCACGGTCGAGCTCTCCGAGTTCGAGTTCATGGTCCGCGGGCGCGGCTACCTGAGGGGCGTCGCCGACATCGAGAACATCGTCCTCAAGACCGCGGGCGGCACGCCGCTGCGGGTGCGGGACGTCGCCCGGGTCGAGCTCGGCCCGGACGAGCGTCGGGGCATCACCGAGATGAACGGCGAGGGCGAGGTCGCCGGCGGCATCGTCCTGCAGCGCTTCGGCGCGAACGCGCTGAACGTCATCGAGGGCGTCAAGGCGAAGCTCGCGGAGGTGGCGAAAAGCCTTCCCGCGGGCACCGAGATCCTGCCGGTCTACGACCGTTCGCAGCTCATCGACGCGGCCATCGACACCCTGCGGCACACGCTGGTCGAGGAGAGCGTCGTCGTCTCGCTCGTCTGCATCGTCTTCCTGCTGCATGTGAGGAGCGCGCTCGTCGCCATCCTGATGCTGCCGGTCGGGATCCTGATGGCGTTCGTCGGCATGCGAGCCCTGGGTCTCGGCGCCAACATCATGAGCCTGGGCGGCATCGCCATCGCGGTCGGCGCCATGATCGACGCGGCCATCGTGATGATCGAGAACGCCCACAAGCACCTGGAACGGGCGCCACCGGACAAGCCCCGGGTCGAGATCCTGGTCGAGGCGGCGTCCGAGGTCGGCCCGTCCCTGTTCTTCTCGCTCCTCATCATCACGGTCAGCTTCCTGCCCATCTTCACCCTGGAGAGCCAGGAGGGCCGCCTGTTCGGTCCGCTGGCCTTCACCAAGACCTTCGCCATGGCGGCGGCCGCGATCCTGTCGGTGACCTTGGTCCCCGCGCTGATGGTGCTGTTCGTGCGGGGCCGGATCATCCCGGAGCACAGGAACCCGCTGAACCGGCTCCTGATCTGGCTCTACCGGCCGCTGATCGCGGGCGTGCTGCGGGCGCGGGTCCTAACCGTCCTGCTCGCCCTAGGCGTCCTCGCGGCGACCGTCTGGCCGGCCCGTCAGCTCGGCTCGGAGTTCATGCCCGACCTCAACGAGGGCACGCTGATGTACATGCCGACCACCCTGCCGGGCCTGTCGGTGACCAAGGCCGGCGAGCTCCTCGCAACCCAGGACCGCATCATAAAATCATTCCCGGAGGTGGCCTCAGTCTACGGCAAGGCGGGCCGCGCCAACACCGCGACCGACCCGGCGCCGATGGAGATGTTCGAAACGGTCATCGCGCTGAAGCCGCCGTCCGAGTGGCGGCCGGGCGTGACGCTGGCGAGCCTCAAGGCCGAGATGGACAAGGCGCTGCAGTTCCCGGGCGTGTCGAATGCCTGGACGCAGCCGATCCGCGCCCGAATCGACATGCTCTCGACCGGCATCCGCACCCCGGTCGGCATCAAGGTGCTAGGAACGGACCTGAAGGAGATGGAAGGGGTCGCCCGCCAGGTCGAGGCGGTGGTGCGCAACGTGCCGGGCACGTCCAGCGCCTACGCGGAACGGG
This sequence comes from Methylobacterium sp. WL8, assembly GCF_008040045.1. NCBI lineage: Bacteria > Pseudomonadati > Pseudomonadota > Alphaproteobacteria > Hyphomicrobiales > Methylobacteriaceae > Methylobacterium > Methylobacterium sp. WL8. The sequence continues at coordinate 19,076 of NZ_VRVF01000065.1, forward strand.
TCATCGGCGGCTACTTCCTCGACATCACGCCGGACCGGGAGGCGCTCGGGCGCTACGGGCTGATGGTCGGGGACGTGCAGGACGTCATCGCCACGGCGCTTGGCGGCCAGAGCGTGACGAACACCGTCGAGGGACGCGAACGCTACACCGTCAACGTCCGCTACCCCCGGGCCTTCCGGTCCGATCCGCGGGCCATCGCCGACGAGGTGCAGGTGCCACTCCCGGCCGGGGGCACGGTGCCGTTGCGCGAGGTCGCCAAGGTCGAACTCACCCGGGGCCCGACCTCGATCCGCACGGAGAACGGACAGCTTGCGGTCTACATCTTCGTCGACATCAATGGGCGCGACCTGGGCGGCTACGTCGCCGACGCGCGGGCCGCGGTCGACAGCGAGGTCAAACTCCCACAGGGCACGACCCTGCAGTGGAGCGGTCAGTACGAGTACCTGGAGCGGGCCGCGGCGCGCATGACGGTGGTAGTGCCGCTGACGCTGCTCGTCGTGTTCCTGCTGCTGTTCATCAACTTCCGCCGCCTGACCGAGACGCTCATCGTCATGCTGTCGCTGCCGTTCGCCCTGGTCGGCGGCATCTGGCTGATGTGGTGGATGGGCTTCAACATGTCGGTGGCGGTGGCGGTGGGCTTCATCGCGCTCGCCGGCGTCGCGGCCGAGACCGGGGTGATCATGCTGGTCTACCTCGACCATGCCCTCGACGAGGTCCGGGCCGCTTGCGCACGCGAGGGGCGGCCCCTGTCCCGCGAGGATCTGCGGCGGGCGATCATGGTCGGCGCGGTCGAGCGGGTGCGCCCGAAGATGATGACGGTGACCGCCATCATGGCGGGCCTGATTCCGATCCTGTGGAGCACGGGCGCCGGCTCCGAGGTCATGCAGCGCATCGCCGTGCCGATGATCGGCGGGATGGTGTCCTCGACCGTGCTGACGCTCGTGGTGATCCCCGCCGTCTACGGACTCGTGAAGGGATGGGGCCTGTCCACGGCCGCCGAGACGCCGGCGAGTGGCTCCCCGGCCGAACGACCGGCTTGCCGCGAGGCGGCGGAGTAGGCGCCTGCGGACGGATTAAAAATCCCGGCCAAGAAGAAAGGAACTTATTAGAACGAACTATAGCGGCCTGAGTTGACAGAATGAGCAGGACAATACTGGAGGCATATTGTCACCCAGTGCTGATGCTCGTCTCTTTTTGTCTAACATCAAGGAGCTTCACATGGGCAATATGTCGAGCGAGATGCAGTCCTGCATCGACGAATGTCTTCGCTGCTATCAGACCTGCCTCGGCATGGCCTCGAACCACTGCCTCCCGGCGGGCGGCAAGCACGTCGAGCCCGAGCACTTCCGCCTGATGCTGGCCTGCGCCGAGATGTGCCGGACGTCGGCGCACTTCATGCTGATCGGGACGAGGCATCACAAGCACACCTGCGCCGAGTGCGCCGACGTCTACGAGGACTGCGCCCGAAGCTGCGAGCAGGTCGGCGACATGCAGCATTGCGTCGAGCAATGCCGCCGCTGCGCCGAGAGCTGCCGGAAGATGGCCGCCTGATCGAAGCGCCGCCGGAGCCGGTTCGGGCTCAGTGACCGGCCACGGCCTTCCGACGCGGTGCGGGGGGCGGCATCGCCCCCTGGGAGCCGCCCGGATGGCAGGCCGGGACGTTCGCCCCGGTCTCCAGGCTGGCGATGATCGGGCAGTCCGGCCGGCCGTCGCCGTCGCAGGCGTCTGCCAGGGACCGCAGGGCGTCGGCCATCTCGTTCAGTTGGCGGGCCCGCTGTTCGAGTTCCGTGACATGGGCCCTCGCGATGGCCTTCACGTCGGCGTTGCTGCGGTCGGGGTCGCTCCAGAGCCCGAGCAGCACCCGGATGCGGTCCAGCGAGAAGCCCAGGTCCCGGGCGTGCCGAATGAAGCCGAGCCGGTGCAGGTCGGCGGTCCCGTAATCGCGGTAGCCGCTGTCGCGACGGTCCGCCGGGGGCACGAGCCCGATGCTTTCGTAGTGCCGGATCATCTTGGCCGAGACCCCCGAGGCCCGGCTCGCCTCGCCGATGTTCATCGTGAGAGCCCCTCCGTTGACCTTCCCATGATGGGAAGGTCCAGGAAGGTGCGCAAGCCCAATCGGCCGCGACCGATCCGTCGTTTCCACGGCAACGAGCGGACGGCATCCCGGCCAGACAACCCACGGAGTTTCCGATGCAAGCCACCGCGTCCCGCAAGGCGGTCCTGTACCGCATGATGATGCCGCAGCACATTTGCCCGTACGGCCTGAAGGCGAAGGACCTCCTCGAACGCCAGGGCTTCCAGGTGGAAGACCACTGGCTGACCACCCGCGAGGAGACCGACCGCTTCAAGGCCGAGCACGGGGTCAAGTCGACGCCCCAGACCTTCATCAACGACGAGCGCGTCGGGGGTTTCGACGACCTCAGGCGGCATTTCGGCCAGGCCGCCAACGACCCGAACGCAACGACCTACACGCCGGTCGTGGCGGTGTTCTCGATGACGGCGCTGATGGCGTTGGCAGTGAGCTACGCCGTGTACGGCACGCCCCTGACCGTCAGGGCGGCCGAGTGGTTCATCGCCTTCAGCATGTGCGTCCTCGCCCTCCTCAAGCTCCAGGACGTCGAGACCTTCTCGTCGATGTTCCTCGGGTACGACCTGCTGGCCAAGCGCTGGGTGCGCTACGCCTACGCCTATCCGTTCCTGGAGGGCATCGCCAGCGTCCTGATGGTGGCCGGCGCCCTGAACTGGCTGTCGATCCCCGTGGCCCTGTTCATCGGCACCATCGGCGCGGTCTCGGTGTTCAAGGCGGTCTACGTCGACAAGCGCGAGATCAAGTGCGCCTGCGTCGGCGGATCGAGCAAGGTGCCGCTCGGCTTCGTCTCGTTGACCGAGAACGTGATGATGGTCGCCATGGCCGTCTGGATGCTGGCGATGGGGCATTGAGCGGCATGGCCACGACGTTCCCCGCCTGGCTCCACGCGCTCTCGATCCTGGCCCTGCTGCTCGGGGCCGCCTGCTCGTTGCTGCTGTCGGTGCAGGTCATTCGGCATCCGCAGCACATGACCGTGATGAACGTGGTCTGGCCGGTCAGCTCCCTGTTCGGCACGGTGGTCGTGGTTTGGGCCTACTTTCGCTATGGCCGCCTCGCGACCATGGAGGCGCATCACCGCGCGATGGAGCGGGACGAGAAGCCGCCGAACATGACGCAAACGCCGTTCCCGGTGATGGTGGGCAAGGGCGCGCTCCACTGCGGCAGCGGCTGCATGCTGGGCGACGTCGCCGCCGAGTGGCTCGCCTTCCTGGCGCCGGTGGTGGCGGTCTGGTTCGGCTGGCAGTCGCTGTTCGAGGAGAAGATGTACGCGGTCTAGGCGCTGGACTTCGTCTTCGCCTTCGGGCTCGGGATCGTGTTCCAGTATTACGCCATCGTCCCAATGCGGGGGCTCTCCCCCGGCCAGGGCATCGTTGCCGCGCTCAAGGCCGACACCTTGTCGCTGATCGCCTGGCAGGTCGGCATGTACGGCTTCATGGCGTTCGCCCAGTTCGTCGTGTTCCCGCACCTTGCCGGGGAGCGCGCGCCGGTGAACTCGGTCGAGTTCTGGTTCGCCATGCAGGTCGCCATGGTCGCCGGATTCCTGACCAGCTACCCGGTGAACTGGTGGCTCGTCGGCTCCGGCATCAAGGAGCGAATGTAAGTTCGCTCCCGCAAGCCCGTGCGACCTGCTTGCCTTGAGGTCCGTCGTTTCAATCGAGAAAAAATAAGGGGCCCCGAAGGGCCCCTGGACGATCACATGCGGTGGTGGCGATGACCATGACCGTGGCGCATCATGTGGCCGCGGTGGTGATGGTGGCGCATCATGTGGCGGTGCCCGTGACGATGGCGCATCATGCGGCCGTGGCCGCGGTGACCGTGCATGCCGTCCATACGGACGTCGACGACGTTGGTCGTGGCATCGACGGCGCCGACCATGCCGGGAGCGGCGGACGCAGGTGCGGCGATGCCGATGGCGCCGAGCGCAGCCAGGGCGGCGACGGCGAACAGGGACTTCCTCATCTGGCTTCCTCTCAGGTTGTTGGTGGCCTGGATCGGGTCAGAGACCAATCCGGCGACACCTGTGAACGGCCATGCTTCCAGGACCGTTCCGCGAGGTGCGTACTCCTGGGCCGAGCATGGATAAGGGAACGTTCTTCCCACGGTTGCTTCGGCCCCGCGGGCCCTCGCGCCGACTTGGGTCGCCGCCCGCCTCGACGGGGCGCCGGCTCGACCGGATCACCCGTCCTCGCCCCTCTTCCGCATGCACTTGCGGGATCGTCCGAACGGTGACGGCGCAGGCGCCGCGCGTCCCGGACGTCGAAGGACGCGTCCGGGCCTCCGGGGAACATCCCCTCGCGTCCCTTCCGTCATCCGGCGCGTGCGGGCCACTGCCGATGGAGGTCGTCGATGACGAAGGCGTGCGCATGGCGCTTGCCCTGGTGAAGGTGCGGGTGCCCTTGAGCGAGGTCGGCATGGGCATGCTCGATCACGTCGGGATCGGCAGCCGGCCACGTCCAAGCCGCCGCCGCAACCCCGGCGATCGTCAGGGCACCGAGGACCGCGAGCGTCGCCGGCATTCCGACCGATGCGCCGAGCCAACCCGCGAGCGGATAGGAGACTGTCCGACGTCAGCACCTGTGGGACAGAATGAGGGTCTACACGAACGGAGGATGGCTGGTTCATCGTAGCCCCTGAGGAGCGAAGATGAAGCAGACATCCGGACCGGCCAAGAAGCCGGCAGAAGCGGTGATCAAGGACATTCGCCGGGCCACACGTCGGCAGTTCTCGTCCGAGGAGAAGATCCGCGTGGTGCTGGAAGGCTTGCGTGGCGAGGACAGCATTGCCGAGTTGTGCCGACGTGAGGGGATCGCCGCCTCGATGTACTACGGCTGGTCCAAGGAGTTCCTGGAGGCTGGCAAGAAGCGCCTGTCCGGCGACACGTCTCGTGCGGCCACCACGGATGAGGTGCGGGATCTCCGTCGCGAAGCGGGGGCGCTGAAGGAGGTCGTAGCTGATCTCATTCTGGAGAACCGGTTGCTCAAAAAAACTAGTGCGTTTTCGGTTTGGGCTGATTCGACTGATTGGGGTTCACGCAGCGGCGTCGGGCTGATTCACTGATCGCTCTTGAGGGAGCGATGCATGGGACGGCCCTACAGCCAGGATTTGCGCGAGCGTGTGGTGGCAGCGGCCGCAACGACGTCGCGTCGGCAGGCGGCGGCGCGCTTCGGGGTCGGGATCGCGACCTCGATCCGCTGGATGGCCGCGCTGACGACGACCGGGACGGTGGCCGCTCGTCCGCAAGGACGGGCGCGCCGCTCGAAGCTCGATCCGCACGAGGCGTTCCTGCGCGCGCTGATCGACGCAAAGGACGACATCCCCCTGGAAGAGATGCGCGCCCGCTTGCGGGACGAGCACGATCTCACGATCGGGCTGGGCACCCTGTGGAGCTTCCTCGACGCACGCGACCTCACGTACAAAAAAAGACAGCGCACGCCGCCGAGCAGGACCGCCCGGACGTGAAGGTGGCGCGCGAGGCGTGGTTCGAGGGCCAGCCCGACCTCGACCCTGCGCGCCTTGTTTTCCTCGACGAGACCTGGACCGCCACCAACATGGCCCGCCTGCGCGGACGCTCCCCGCGCGGCGAGCGGCTGCGCTCGCCCGTGCCGCACGGCCATTGGAAGACCACGACCCTGGTCGCCGGCCTGCGCCTGTCCGGGATCGCTGCGCCCTTCGTGCTCGACGGGCCGATCAACCGCGACGCCTTCCAGGCCTACGTCGATCAGGTCCTGGTGCCCGAACTCACCCCAGGCGACATCGTCGTCATGGACAACCTCGGCAGCCACAAGGGACCGGCCGTGCGGGCGGCGATCGAGGCGGCCGGTGCGCGGCTTCTGTTCCTCCCGCCCTACAGCCCCGACTTCAACCCGATCGAGATGGCCTTCTCGAAGCTGAAGGCCCTGCTGCGAAAGGCGGCCGAACGCACCGTCGAGGGTCTGTGGTCGGCCATCGGAGGCCTCGTCGACACCGTCACCCCGGACGAAAGCACCAACTTCTTCGCCGCTGCAGGATACGAACCAGATTAAACCGAAAACGCTCTAGGACCAAAGGGCTTCGCTCTTTGATATTATTTCATCGGACTTATTACGACATTAAAATCTTGGTCTATGCTTAATACATAATCGGTCGGAACGTAAAATGATCCGACGGTTGCATCAGAACAAGTCACCCTCACGGCGTATCCATTTCCACTCTTACCCAGGAAAGTCGCACTCGTTGCTATTGGGCAAGAGTATGTTTCAGATCTAATTAAAGCTCCAAAAGCTCGAAGTTGATCTTTTGTTGCTGGATCATCCGCTGGCGGGTTATTTTCCGTCAGGAGAAAAGCACAAATTACGACCATATTTTGCATGAAGACGCTCATCACCCATGCCCTCGCGTCTGCTCTTCGCCTCCAATAGCGCCCCCTGCCCTCGCCGACGAAATACCGCTTGCGGTACATCCGTTGTCGACGGTCGGTTAGGCGGCGCTCCACTGATCCTACCCAAACAGCAGGAGGCGAAACAACGCCCGCTTACAGGCAGACATGGAGACGGACTCAGCAGACGCGTTGGGTCGCGGCCCGTGCGTCCGCTCTACGACCGGGATGTGTGGTTTGCCGCCCGTCTGCTTTCGTTAGTCAAGTTTAAAATTCGAACACCTGCTTAGGCCGCGAACCTTACAAGGCTGATGTTATTGAGGGGCGGCGCCATCAGTCCGGGAGCAGAAAGAGCTTGGAAAGCACCCTCTGACTTAACTGATCCGCTGTGGACGGCTATGGCAAAGCAATACTTGACCTAGAACATTCCATTATTGGCGACCGCGAACGAGATCTACTCCCGTCTTGGCCGCAGAGCGGTCCAAGCGTTGGCCGAAGCATCTCACAAGATGCGCATCGGTTATCGTCTATTCTTTCGATTTCTACGGGTCTTTATCGGCGTTCTGATGACGGAGAAATGGCGTCTGCTTCAAACTCATAAAATCAAATCAGTTAGAAAATTAAAATCCTATTTAAAATTGAAATACCTTTATTTAAATAAATCACTTTTTATTTGCCGAAAGATGCAACCAAATATATAGTCAAGCTGCCGATCGATAAGCGGCCAAGTCACCAAAAAGCTGCAACGACAGTCCTTTCTACTGACGAGGACTGCGATTGGGCACCGATTCGGGTCGATGCTGGCGCTTGGGCGCAAATGGCGTCGGATGTGGGGACACAATGCAAAACCTCAAGACGATTCTGCTCTATTCCTCGGCTCTGCTAGCCGTCGGAGGGGGCGCACGCGCCGCGGATCTTCCAGTCAAAAAGGCAGTCCCTGTCGAATATGTCCGCGTCTGCACCGCCTACGGCGCGGGATTTTTCTACATTCCTGGCAGCGACACCTGTATCCGCCTCTCGGGGCGCGCACGGTACGACTACCTGTATCAGGCCAGCAAGGTCCGCACGGGAAGCGGAGGCGACGTGTCGGGCTATGTCGGCCTCCTCCGATTGAACCTCGATGCGCGCACGCAGACTGATTACGGCACGTTGCGCGCGTTCCTGCGCCTTGACGTCGCCTCCCGCAGCGGCCCCTTCGTCACTTCGGCCTCCCGCCAGCGCGAGGGGCAGGCCTTCCCAGGCCTCGGCGCGGACGCCTTCGGCCGGACGCAGGATTTCGTGAATGCCGACAAGGCTTTTATCCAGTTCGCCGGCCTCACTGCCGGTCGCGCATCGTCCTTCTTCGACTTCTACGCCCACGACTTCGAGTTGATCGGCGGCACCGCTGGTTCGGACAATTACAGCACCAACCTGCTTGCCTACTCGGCGGTGCTCGGCAACGGCATCACCCTGACGGCTTCGATGGAAGATCCGACCTTTCGACGCTTCCCGATCTTCGGCACCGGCGCCGCCGCTGGGGCCTTCACGGCGGCGGGCGGATTTGCAGGCTATAGCAACGCCTTCAACCCTTTTACGCCGTCCACGTTCCTCGCCCCGATCATCGTAGGGCAGGGCACCGTCGCCTTCGTGGACGTGACGCAGAAGAGCCGCCTTCCTGACTTCGTCGGCGTCGCTCGAATCGATCAGCCCTGGGGGTCGGCGCAGTTGTCGGCAGCCGTGCACGAGATCAACGCCGGCGACGCCGCCAGCACGGTCGCGGGTGTCGCGACCGCCACGGCAGGGCTCGGCATCGCTCCGACGGGCCGCGCATCCAGCGACTACGGGTTCGCGGTGCAAGGCGCTGTGAAGGTCAATCTGCCCTTCATCGCCCCGGGCGACACCTTCTACCTTCAAGGCGCCTATGGCCAGGGCGCCATGAGCTACACAGGCATCTCCAACTACACGGCGCCGTACGATGCCCTCGCTGCCGCCCCGGTGAGTGGAGGATCGTTCCTGCAATACTACTCAGATGCTGTATTGAACCCATCGACGGGCAAGCTAGAACTCTCTACTTCGTTCTCAACTGTCGCCTCGTTGCTGCATTACTGGTCGCCAACTTGGCGCTCGGCAGTTTTCGGGAGCTACGCGCAGATCGACTACAACACGCGGGGCCGCAACGCACTCGGCGCCCTCGGTTTCGGTTTCGCGCCAAGCGGAGCTAATGCGGCAAATGCGTTAGCCTTCGCCACGAGCCCCGTCCTGCGCGGCAACAACCAGATCGTCACGGGCGCCAGCCTAATCTGGACCCCGGTTAGGGACCTGGATATCGGCGTCGAGGGCGAATACATTCGAACCGCCCTCAACAGCGGCGTGACCCCCGACATCTCCAAGAGCTCCCTGCGCTACATCAGTTCGCAGGATGCGGCCCAGGTCCGTTTCCGTATTCAGCGCGATTTCTGAGCCTGTTCCGCCAACGCTGATACCGGCTGGGCGGGTAAAAGAGCCGCACGACTATCAACCAGGGTGTTTGCCTAGATCCGTGGAGAACAGAAGAATTTCTGGTTTCTCTTCCCCCTCGCAGGATCGACAAAGCCCGGCCAACTGGCCGGGCTTTGTTGTTTCCAAATCGATAAAGCGATAAATCAATATTAAAA
>NZ_VRVF01000066.1:0-27479 GCF_008040045.1 Methylobacterium sp. WL8
GCGGCAGGGCCGGCGAGGCGCCCCCCGCGACGCCGGCCCTGCCGCCTGTCGCCCCGGCCGCACCGCCGGTCGCCCCGGTTGCGCCGCCCCAGGCGCAGCAACAGGGCACGCCCGCCACCGTACTCGACACCCAGGATTACGAGAGCGTGCTCGGGAAGAGCGTGCGCAGCGCCAACGGCGACGAGCTCGGGCGGATCATCGATCTGATCATCGACAAGGACGGGCGCCCGCGCGCGGCGATCATCGATTTCGGCGGCTTCCTCGGCGTCGGCTCGCGCAAGATCGCCGTCGACTGGCGCGCCCTGCGCTTCACCTCCGACGGCAAGGTCGGGCGGCTGTCGCTGCAGCTGAGCCGCAACCAGGTCCGCGTCTCGCCCGAGTACAAGGCCGGCGAGCCGATCGTGGTCCTCGGCCCGGCGAGCCCCGGCCCCGAGGGCGAGCAGGCGACCGCGCCGGCCGCGGCTCCGCCTACCGTCACGCCGACGCCCGCACCGAGTGCGGCCCCCGCGCCGCCGCCCGCGGCCGCCCCTGCGCCGAAGCCGGCCGACAAGCCGGCCTCGGAGAAGGTGCCCGATAAGTGACGGTGGCCCGTCCGAAGGACCGGCGCGTCATCCCCCCCCGCGAGGCGCAGCGCCAGCCGAGGCTCGACCACGAGATCCGCGCCCGGCCCGTCCGGCTGCGCGAGGCGGCCGTCGAGCCGGCGCCCGCGGCCTCCGGTGCGGACGGCCTGTCGCGGGCGAGCCGGCGCGGCCTCGACCTCTTCGCCTTCTTCGTCGCCAACCTGCAGACCGGGTTCGGGCCGTTTCTGGCGGTGTACTTCACGCAATCGAAGTGGACCCAGTCCGACATAGGCTTCGCGCTCACCGTCGGCAGCCTCGTCAGCCTGCTCGGCCAGGTGCCCGGCGGCGCCTTCGTCGACGCGATGCGCTCGAAGCGCTTCGCCGCCGGCGTCTCGGTGGCTGCGATCTCGGCGAGCGCGCTGGCATTAGCCCTGTGGCCGAACTTCCTGATCGTCCTTTTGGCGATGGCGGTTCATTCCGCGGCGAGCTGCATTCTGACGCCTGCGATCGCCGCGATCAGCATCGGCCTCGTCGGCCATGCCCACGCCGGCGAGCGCCTCGGGCGCAACGCCAGCTTCCAGGCGATGGGCAACGCGGTCGCGGCTGCCGGCATGGGCGCCTGCGGGTACTACCTGTCGAACGACGCGGTGTTCTATCTCACCGCCGCCCTGGTGGTGCCGACGATCATGGCGCTCTCCGCCATCCGTGCCGAGGAGATCGATGCCGGCGTGCGCACGCAGGAACCCGAGGCACGCCCCGCGGACGCCGCTTCCGGCGGCGTGCGGGCGCTGCTCACCAACCGCGCGCTTCTCAGCTTCGCCGCCTGCATGACGCTGTTCTTCCTGGCCAACGCCGCGATGCTGCCGCTCGTCGGCAGCGTGCTGACCCTGCGGGCGAGCGAGACCGCGACCGCGCTGGTGGCCGCCTGCATCATGGTCCCGCAGGCGGTGCTGGCGGTGCTGGCCCCCGCCGTCGGCCGCGCGGCCGAGCGCTTCGGCCGCTACCCGGTGCTGCTCGCGGGCTTCGCCGCGCTTCCCATTCGCGGCCTGCTCTTCGCCTACACAGACAACCCGTACCTGCTGGTGGCGATCCAGGTGTTCGACGGCGTCTCGGCCGCGGTTCTCGGGGTCATGGTGCCGCTCGTGGTCTCCGACCTCACCCGCGGCACCGGCCGCTTCAACCTCGCATTGGGCGCCGTCGGCACCGCCATGGGGATCGGTGCCGCGCTCTCGACCTCGCTCGCGGGGATCCTCGCCGACCGGCTCGGCAGCCACACCGCCTTCCTCGGGCTCGCAGTGGTGGGCGCCGCCGCCTTCGCGCTGGTGGCGCTGATCATGCCCGAGACCCGGCGCGAGGCGGCGCGATGAGGGTCGATGCGTGGGGCGCAACGGCGTCCGGCACCGGATTCGCATGCCGGTCAAACGCCGTTCAGGTTCGCGGGATAAAAGCGCGGCGTAGGTTGGGGCTCACGCAACGGTCGACGAGGCTGTTGCGTTGCCCCGCCGGCGCTGATTTTTATTCGCGTCTCGTCGCCGTGCCGTCCGCCAACGCGTACACCGTGTCGCCCGCCCCTCCGTTCGCACCCTTCTCCATTGCTTCGTTCGCACGCTTGTCCGCCCCTTCGCCCCTCCCCGTTCCGCCGGCCCTCCGCGTCGCCTGAAATCGAGATGCTCATCGCGATGGAAGACCTCTGCCAATACGCCGACCGGCCCTTCGCCTTCGTCGGCCGCTACCTCCGGCGCCGGGCCCTGCCGCACGCCGTGATCTTGGTCGCGGTGCTCGGCGCCGTCGGGTTCTCGGTCTCGACCGACTACGCGCTGAAGGGCGTCGTCGACGCGCTAAGCAAGGGACCCGACGCGCACCTGATCTGGGGGGCGCTCGCGATCCTCATCGCCTTCATCGCCGCCGACAACATGCTCTGGCGCGTGGCCTCGCTCGTCGGGTCCTTCACCTTCGTCGGCGTCACCGGCGACATCCGCCGCGACCTGTTCCGGCACATGACCGGGCATTCGCCGAGCTTCTTCGCCGACCGGCAGCCGGGTACCCTGGCCTCGCGCATCACCGCGACCTCGAACGCGATCTTCACGGTCGAGAACATGTTCGTGTTCAACGTGATGCCGCCCTGCGTCGCGGCCTTCGGCTCGATCCTCTACATCGGTAGCGTCAACCTCACGATGGCGCTCGTGCTGGCCGGCATCTTCGCCGCCGTCGTGGTGCTGATGTTCAAGATGGCGGCGGCCGGAAAGCCGCTGCACCACGACTTCGCCTCCAAGGCCGCCAGCGTCGACGGCGAGATGGTGGACCTCGTCGGCAACATGCCGCTGGTCCGCGCCTTCTCGGCGTTCAAGCGCGAGGGCGTGCGCTTCGAGGGCACCATCGCCAAGGAGATGCGCGCTCGTCGCTCCTCGCTGCTCTACCTCGAGAAGCTCCGGATCGTGCACGCGGTCCTCACCGTGCTCGCCGTGCTCGGCCTGCTCTACTGGGCGATCACCATGTGGGAGGCGGGCCAGGCGACCAACGGCCAGGTGGTGCTCGTCTGCACCCTCGGCATCCGCATCCTCGCCGCCACCCGCGACCTCGCCGTGGCGCTGGTCGACGCGACCCAGCACACCGCCCGCCTCTCGGAGGCGCTGCACACCCTGCTGCAGCCGCACGACCTGATCGACCATCCCGAGGCCGTGCCGCTCTCAGGGTCCGGCGCGCGCATCGAGTTCCAGCACGTCGCCTTCGCCTACCCGGACGGGCGCTCGGTCTTCACCGACTTCGACCTCGTGCTCGAGCCCGGCCAGCGCGTCGGCCTCGTCGGCAAGTCGGGCGGCGGCAAGTCGACCCTGTTCTCGCTGATCCAGCGCTTCTACGAGGCCAAGGGCGGCAAGATCCTGATCAACGGGCACGACATCGACCGGGTGACGCAGGAATCTCTGCGCGAGGCGATCACGGTCGTGCCGCAGGACGTGTCGATGTTCCACCGCACGCTTCGCGAGAACATCCGCTACGGCCGGCCGGAAGCCTCGGACGAGGACGTGTGGAAGGCGGCCGACGCCGCCCACTGCACCGACTTCATCAACGCCCTGCCGGAGGGCTTCGACACCATCGTCGGCGACCGCGGCGTCAAGCTCTCGGGCGGCCAGCGCCAGCGCATCGCGATCGCCCGCGCCATCCTCAAGGACTCGCCGATCCTGCTCCTCGACGAGGCGACCTCGGCGCTCGACGCCGAATCGGAGGAGGCGATCCGCCATGCGCTCGCCAACCTGATGAAGGGCCGCACCGTCATCGCGATCGCCCACCGGCTCTCGACCCTGAAGGACTTCGACCGGATCGTGGTTCTCGAGGGCGGTCGCATCATCCAGGACGGCTCGCCGGACAAGCTCACCCATCTCGACGGGTTCTATCGCGAGCTGATGAAGAAGGAATCGATGTCGATGGGCGCGTTGGTGGCGGCGTAGCCCCGTCACCCCGTCGCCTGTCGGGGCGCATCGATCAGACGAGCCCATTCACCCCGCGACCTCATCCTGAGGCGCCGCAGCGAAGCGAAGGCCTCGAAGGAGCCTTCCAGACTTCACCGCGATCCCTGGCCCCCTCCTTCGAGGCCCGCCGGGGCGGGCACCTCAGGATGAGGGCGAGGTCAGGATAAGGTTTTTCCTCAGATCACCTTCATCGACCGGAACATGAAGCGCCGGGCCTCGTCGTCGAGTTCGGCCTTGAACGCGTGGCGGCCCTTGAGGCTTTCCGCCTTCTGCGCAGCGGGGCGGGCGCTTACCGTGTCGAGCAGCCGTTTCACGTTGGGGAATTCGAGGATCGCGTCCTCGCCGAGGATGAAGGGCAGCATCCGCGCCCAGCCCCACACCGCCATGTCGACGATGCCGTACTCGGCCAGCACGAAGCTGCGGCCGGAAAGATGCGCGTCGAGCACGCTCCAATGGCGCCGCGCCTCGAACACGTAGCGCTCGGCGGCGTAGCCCGTCCGCTCGGCCTCGGGGGCGAAGTGACGGAAGTGCACGCACTGGCCCGAGAACGGCCCGATGCCGGTGGCGACGAACATCAGCCACGACAGCATCTCGCCCCGCGCCGCCTCGCCGTGTGGCAGGAAAGCCCCGGCCTTCTCGGCCAGATGCAGCAGGATCGCGTTCGAATCGAACACCGTCGCGTCGCCGTCGACGAGTGCGGGCACTTTCGCGTTCGGGTTGATCGCGGCGTAGGTCTCCGCGAACTGCTCGCCCCGGCGGGTGTCGATCGGAATCGGTTCGTAGGCGAGGCCGGTCTCCTCCAGGCAGAGGGCGACCTTCATCGGGTTCGGCGAGAGGTTGTAGTAGAAGCGGATCATGGCGTGCGCGTCCTGCATGTGGCCCCGACCGGGGCTTCGCGCGAAGGGCGTATCGGCTGCAAGGCCTCGACGCCCCGATCGGCGCGCGCCCGCCTACTCCACCACCACCTTGTAGCTCTGGCCCGGTTTCAGCGGCACCCCGCGCTCGAGGCCGTTGAGCACCAGGAACCGATCCAGCGCCCTGTCGGGCACCGCCATGCGGCGGGCGAGGTCCTCGGCGCTCGAAGACGCGGCGGCGACGACCTGCAGGCGCAGGGGCTTCAGCGAGGCGGTCTCGGCGGCGGAGACCGAAGCGAGGCTCGCGGTCCAGCGGCGGAAGGCCGGGTCGGGGTCGGTCGCGCCTTTGGCCGCCATGATCAGGCGGAAGGTGGTCTCGCCGACGCGGATCGCGGCGAGCCGGAAGGTCCAGTCCTTGCCACGCGACAGGGCGGTCGCCGCCGGGTGGCCGGTGATCGGCACCACCTCGATCGAGGCCGGGTCGATCGCGTCGTTCCACGTCGCCTTGAGGATGGCGTCGAGGCCCTGGCCGTCCTTGGCCTCGACCTGGTCGAACAGCAGGCGCCGGCTGCCCTCGTTGGTGGTGCCGAGCACCGCGTTGCGGGTGTTCTCGATCGAGAAGCCGTCCGGAACCTCGAAGGCGATGCCGAGGCTCGGATGCACGAAGCGGTGCCCGCGCACCGCGCCCTCGCCGGGGTTGTCGCCGTAGGCGAGACCGTCGACCGCCGCGAGGTAGACGGCCCGGTCGTCGACGCCGATGCCGGGCGCGCCGGTGCGCCGCGCGGCGCGGGTGACGAGGCCGATGCGCTCGGTGGTGCCCGGATGGGTCGCGAGCATGTCGGGCTCGGCCGCGGTGCCGCCGCCGGCCTTCAGCGCCAGCGTCCGGTTGAGCGCCGTGAGGAAGCGGCCGGCGCCGTAGGGGTCGTAGCCGGCCTTCGCCAGCGTGCGCACACCGGCGGCGTCGGCCTCCAGCTCCTGCTCGCGGGAGAAGCGGGCGAGGGCGAAGCGCGACTGGCTCTGCAGCTGCGCGCCGGTGGCGGGATCGTTCAGCACGTCGGCGACCACGCGGCTGACGAGCTGCGAGCGCAGCTCGAGTTCGGTCCGCGCGGTCGCGTGGTTCAGCGTCACGTGCGCGATCTCGTGGGCGAGCACCGCCGCGATCTCCGAGGTGTCGCTCGCCAGCGCCACCAGGCCGCGGGTGACGTAGAGGCGGCCGCTCGGCAGGGCGAAGGCGTTGACCACGGGCGAATCGAGCAGCGTCACCACGTAGGTCTGATCGGGCCGGTCGCTCGCCGCGACGAGGCGGTCGGTCACCTCGGTGAGCAGGCGCAGGGTCGCGGGCGCACGGTATTCCCCGCCGAAGGAGGCGACGAGCTTGGTGTGGTCGGCATCGGTGACGTTGGCCGGCCGGCCGGTGGTGCGCGGCGCCTCCGGCGGCACGGCGACGACGGCAGGGACCAGCACCGAGCCGGTCTGCTCGCCGGCGCAGGCCGAGAGCGCGAGCAGCAGCGCGAGCGCCAGCGGCCGGCGCGCCGCCGCTCCGCCCCGCCGCATCTCCGTTCTGCCCTGCGTCCTGCCGTCCATCATGCCGTTCAGCGCCGCAGCGCCCGCTCCCCGTCCACGCCGGCGACCGCCGTCGGCGCCTCCAGCACTTCGATCGTCTCCGGCACCGCGACCTCGAGGGTCGGCCCACGACGGATCTCGACGACCCCGCGCACCCGCACCCGCGCATCCTTGAGCCGATCCGCACTCAAACCATGTTCGCGCGTCCTGCGCCAAGTGCGTTTCGACACTGTGACCGTGAGCCCATCCTCGCCCCGCCCCGCGAAGTCGAGGTAGCTCCGGCTCGGGCGTTCGCCGACGTGGCGGATCGTGCCCTGGACCACCGCGAACCGGCCCGCCGCCGCCCGCAGGGCCGCACCGTCCCCGGCCTCGATCGGCGGATGGCGCCAGAGCCCGAGCCCGGCGCGCCGCGCGGTCTCCTCGACCGCGAGCAGTCCCGGGCGGCACAGGGCGTCGCCCTCGCCGGCGTCCACCAAACCCAACCCCGCGCCGACGAGGTCGCCGGCGAGGTCGATCCCGTCATCCTCCGCCACCGCGTCGATCCGCACGCGTCCCCAGCGGTCGGCCTCGCCGCGGGCGACGACGGTGAGCGTGCCGCCGCGCCGAGCCGTCAGCCGGTCGGCCGCGGCTTTGGCGACCTCCGGGTCGTCGGGCCAGCGCAGGGACCCGAGCACCGCACGGGCGCCGGAGGCGAGCACGAGCTCGCCGCGGGGCTCGACCGCGGACAGGGTGTCGGCCCGCGCCGCCCCCGCTACGCATTCGCCAGCCCCGGATCGCGGTGCCGCCGAGGCGCAGGAGCGGGCGCCGAGGATCGTGGCGCAGGCCACGCCCACGAGCATCCGCCCCGTCCTTCCCATCGCCCCGCCTCCCGCGCCCCAATCGGAACACCGCGAATCCCTAAGGACAGCATGCCCCGGATCGGGCCGCTCCGCCCAGCGCAGGCTGGCAACAGGTCGGCCGCTTTGGGTTCCGGGTGGACTCGCGCTGCGACGATGGTACAAACGATCGGTACGTCTCCGTAGCTCAGCTGGACAGAGCACAGGTTTCCTAAACGCAAATTGGGCGCCGCATCGGGAAACCGCGCGGCGGATCCGCTCAAATTCGGGGAACGCTTCCGGTCCCGGCGATTCAGGTCGCCGGAACCCTGCCGATCCCGAGCCAAGCCCGCGCAGTGCCATGCACGGGAAGGTGTAGAGACTAGACGGGCGGCACCTAAGGGCGCCTTCGGGCGCCTACGGCGAAGGGATAGTCCAGGCCACGAACGCGGGCACCCGCCCGCGGCGGCGAAAGCCGAAGTGGTATGAAACCTGGGGTCGCAGGTTCGAGCCCTGCCGGGGACGCCACATCTCTCATCGCTGCGGAATGCGGCCGAGCGGCGGGGCCTGGAAGCGCATGCGTCCACCCAACTTGAACGCCGTTCCGGTCCTGAGCCGGCTGCACCAGCGATCAAGACTACGGTGACGGGACGATCGTACCAGTGAAATCGACGGGAAGTGGGAACCAGTTGCTCGCGCAACGGTTGCCGCCGGGATCGTCCACCCTGGGACGATCCTTTCACAGGACCACACCCACCCGTGACCGCGAGCGTCGACAGATCGGAACTCCGGCAGATCATCGCCGGCCTGACCGAAGGGGTGATCCTCGTCGAGCCCGACCAGAGCATCGTCTGGGCGAACGACGCGGCGCTCGCCATGCACGGCGCCGAAAACCTCGCCGAGCTCGGCGAGACGGTCGATGCGTATCGCGCCCGGTTCTCCCTGCGCTACCGCAACAACCGTCTGCCGGAGCAATACCCGATCGAGCGCGTGGTGCGCGGCGAGACCTTCCACGACGTCATCGTCGACGTGAAGCGCACCGACAAGCCGGACGTGGACTTCGTCCACTCGCTCCGCAGCATTGTGGTGACGGACGCCTCCGGCACGCCGAGCTGCCTCGCCCTGATCCTCCAGAACGTAACCCCGCAATTCGAGGCGGAGGAGCGGTTCGAGAAGACCTTCAACGCCAACCCGGCGCCGGCCGTGATCTGCCGGCTGTCGGACCTGCGCCACGTCAAGGTGAACGTCGGCTTCCTCGAGATGACCGGCTACACCCGTGACGCCGTGATCGGCCGCAGCGTCTACGAGGTCGACGTGCTGGCCGGGGCGCGCAGCCGCGACCTCGCGATCTCCCGCCTCAACGAAGGCGCCACCATCCCGCAGATGGAGGCCTGCCTCGAGCTGCCGGATGGCGGCACCCGCTTCGTCATCGTCGCCGGGCAGCCGATGGAGCTCGGCGACGAGCCGTGCATGCTGTTCAGTTTCGCCGACCTGGAGCTGCGCAAGAAGGCCGAGACGGCACTCCGCCAGAGCGAGGAGCGCTTCGCCAAGGCGTTCCAGCTGACGCCCGTGCCGACCATGCTGTGCCGGGCCGAGGGCTTCGCCATCACCGGCGTGAACGAGGCCTTCACCCGCGTCTTCGGCTACGGGCAGGACCGCGTGGTGGGCCGCACGCCCGACGAGATCGGCCTCTGGACGAAGGATGCGGCCCGCCTGCGCTTCGAAGGCGCCGTGATGCGTACCGGCTTCGTGCTCGGGCTCGAGACCTGCCTGCACGCGGAAAGCGCCGGCGACCTCGATTGCCTCGTCTCCGCCGAGCGCGTCACCATCAACGACGAGGCGTTCGTCCTGGCGGTGCTGCAGGACATCACCGACCGCAAGCGCTCCGAGCGCGACCTGTTCGAGGCGATCGAGGCGGTGATGGCCGACACGTCCTGGTTCAGCCGCGGGCTGATCGAGAAGCTCGCGAGCCTGCGTCATCCGGGGGCGGAGACCGCCGAGGACCCGACCCTCAGCCTGACCGTGCGCGAGCGGCAGATGCTCGGCCTCGTCTGCGCGGGGTTGAGCGACGACACCATCGCCAAGCGACTGAACCTGTCGCGCAACACCGTCCGCAACCACACCGCCGCGCTCTACCGCAAGCTCGGCCTGCACAAGCGCTCCGAGGTGATCGTATGGGCGCGGGAGCACAACCTGCCGGCAACGATCCAGAAATGAATAAATCAGAATACCAGTACTTTCGTACCATTGCCTCCGGAGGTGACGCCACCATCTCCAAGGTGACCCGAAGCTGAGGCCAAGCTCGGTCAAAGAGCACCGGAAGAGCACCCCACCAAGCGCAACGACAGTACGGCACCGGAGCAAGAACAGCGCGGGCCGAAACCGTCCCCTCGAACCTCTGCGGATCACGCCGCGCGTTCGATCGGACGGGATCGTGCCCAGCGAAACCAACGCACCCAGAACCGCAGGTCCGGCCCGAACGCGGGCAGAACCGCGCGGGCCACACCGAACCTCGTTTTTCGAAGTCCGACGCGAAGCCCGGGTCCACGCGCATGTCGTAGCCCGGGCGACGCGCCGCACTCGTCTCCACACCCTCTCAGAACAGGACGGACATCATGGTCGATACGGATCGCGTCACCGGCGCAGCGAAAGAGTTCGTCGGCAGGGCACAGGGCGCCGTCGGCGACCTCGTCGGGTCGCGCAACGACTCGGTCGAAGGCCGCTTTCGCGAAGCGCAAGGCTCGGCCGAGAACCTCTACGGCCAAGCCAAGGACGCCGTCCGGAACGTCGCCGACGACGCCGCGGACTACGCCGAGGACGCCTACGAGAACGGCGGCCACTACCTGCGCCAGGGCCGTCGGGCCGTGAGCCACCAGGTCGAGGAGAGCCCCTTCGTCGCCCTGATGATCGCCGGCGCCGTCGGCTACGGCCTCGCCCTCCTCATCCATTCCCGCCGCTGACACCCGTCCTCGTCGCGTCTAGTCTTTCGGAGTCCATCGTGGCCACAACCTCCACCATCCCCACCGCACCCTCGGCGAGCGCCGTCTCGACCGTCCACCTGCACCAGGCCTCCTGGGGCGCGATCTTCGCCGGCGCCGTCCTGGCGCTGGTCGCCCAGGTGATCCTGAACATGGTCGGCGTCGGCATCGGCCTGTCCAGCGTCGGCGGTCCCGCCGCCGACAACCCCGCCGCCTCGACCCTGTCGATGGGCGCCGGCCTCTGGTTCGTCGGGTCCGGCATCGTCGCCGCCCTCGTCGGCGGCTTCCTCGCCGGCCGCCTTTCGGGCAAGCCGGTCGCCGCCACCGCCGGCTATCACGGCCTGGTGTCGTGGGCGGTGAGCACCCTCGTCGTGCTCTACCTGCTCACCTCCGCCGTCGGCGGGATCGTCGGCGGCGCGTTCGGCGCGGTGACCAGCACGCTGGGCGGCGCCGGCTCGCTCGTCGGCGGCACCGTGCAGACCGCGGCCCAGGCGGCTGCGCCCTCGCTGTCCAAGATCTCGAACCCGCTCGACGGGATCGAGAACACCGTCCGCCAGCAGGCGGCCGGCCAGGACCCGCAGGCGCTCCGCGACGCCGCCGCCTCCGCCGTCCGCGCCCTGCTCTCGGGCGACCCGGCCCAGAAGGCCCAGGCCGAGAACCGCGCCGCCGACGCGCTGGCCAAGGCCCAGGGCATTCCGGCCGACCAGGCCAAGGCGCAGATCCAGGACTACGAGAAGCAGTACGACGCCGCCGTCGCCGACGCCAAGCAGAAGGCCAAGGTCGCCGCCGAGGCCACCCGCAGCGCCGCCACCCAGGGCGCGTTCTACGGCGCCCTGGCGCTGATCCTCGGCGCGCTCGCCGGCTTCCTCGGCGGCCGCTTCGGCGCCGTCGGCCCGGCTGTCGCCTACGGCACCACCCGCCGCGCCTGATCCCCACCTCGCTCCTTCGGCCCCGGTACGCCGGGGCCGGCATCCCGCCGGTCGGATCGGGCCGGTTTCCGATCGACCCAAGACAGGAGCACGTTCGATGAGCAGCACCACCGACAAGATCAAGGGCCTGGCCAACGAGGCCGTCGGCAACGTCAAGCAGGGCGTCGGCAACGTCACCGGCAACGACAAGCTCGTGGCCGAAGGCAAGGCGCAGGAGCTGAAGGGCGAAGCCCAGAAGATCGTCGGCGACGCCAAGGACGGCGCCCAGAACCTCGCCGACAAGGTGAAGAGCAAGTTCTGATCACCGCGCGCGTCCCCGCGACGCGCCCGACCCGATGTGGCGGGACGGCCCACGACGCCGTCCCGCCCCCCTTTTCACCCCTCACCGACGGAGCCCGACCATGAACCGCGATGAATTCCGTGGCGCCAAGCGCCACCTCAAGGGCCGCGCCCAGACCACCCTCGGCGGCCTCACCGGCGACGCCGGCCGTCAAGTCCGCGGCGCCGTCGACCAAGTGGCCGGCGGGGCGCAGTACGCCTACGGTCGCGCCCGAGACCGGGCCGAGGACCTGATCGACGACGGCACGCACCTTGCCCGCGAGGCCCGGCGCCGCGGTGAATCGCTCGTCGACGACGGCAGCCGCTACGCCCGCGACGCGCGTCGCCGTGGCGAGACCTACGGCCGGCAGGCCCTCGGCTACGCCGACGAGAACCGCGCCACCACCCTCATCGCCTTCGCCGCCGTGGCCTTCGCCGCCGGCTGGCTGCTGCGTCCCACGCGCTGACACCCACCGAACAGGACAGCCCCCATGATCCGCAAGCTCCTCACGGCGTTCATCGTGCCGAAGCTCATCGCCTATGTCGGCCGGCGCTTCGGCGGCGGCGTCGGTCGCCGGCCGCGCTGAGCCATCCCAGGCTCCGGAGGCGTCCGCGTCCGGAGCCGGTTACCGCGGCCCGACCCAGCGGTCCGGTCGGAGCGCAGTTAAACGCAGGCATATGCCTGCATCTTCGGTCATGGTATCTGGGCATCGTCGGCAAGCCGGCCGACACGAGGCGAACGATGGCGAAGGGTGTGCGAGCCCGCACCGATGTGGAAGTCGCCTCCGGCACCCATCGGAGCCGGTGCAGCAACGCCGCCCTGCGTAAGGCGACGCGCAACATCGGGCAGCTCTACGACGAGGTGCTGGCGCCGTGCGGCCTGCGCACGACGCAGCACAGCCTGCTCGTGACGGTCCGCGCGCTGGGCACCCCGACCATGGGACAGCTCGCCGAGACCATGGTGATGGACTTGTCCGGCCTCGGCCATACGCTGAAGCCGCTGGCTCGCGACGGGTATCTCCGCCTCGTCCCCGACGCGGCCGACCGCCGCGTCCGCCGCGTGGCGCTCACCGATCTCGGCGCCGCGAAGCTGGAACAGTCGATCCCGCTCTGGCAGGACGCGCAAACGCGCTTCGAGGCCGCCTTCGGCCGCGAGCGGACCGATGCGCTGCGCGACGTCCTCGCCGCCCTGGCCAGGCCGGGGTTCCGCGCGGCGTTCGCTCGAGGCGCGCGACCCGACGAGGCGGGCTGACCCGACCGCGCCGGCGATTCCTCAGAACAGGGCGACCAGGGCGACGCCGCCGACCATCAGGATGCCGCCGAGGATGCGCCAGGGCGTCGCCGGATGCACCGCGAAGCCGACCCAGCCGAAGTGATCCAGCAGCACCGAGGTGACGACGCCCGCCGTCACCAGCAGGCCGAGGAAGGCGCCGGCGCCGATCTCGCGGGCGATCAGCAGCTGCGTGATCACGATGCCGCCGCCGAAGACGCCGCCGAACCAGCCCCACCATGGGATCGACGCCATCCCCCCGGAGGACGGCCAGGACAGACGGCCGGTGACGAGGCCGACGACGAGCACGGTGGTGGCCGTGGTGATCCCGACGACGAGGCCGGCGGCGATCGGCTGCGAGAAGCCCTTGGCCAAGGCCGCGTTCTGTCCGGGCTGGATGGCGTTGGCGATCCCGGCGAGCAGGACGACGCCGTAAAGGTACCACATGCGAGGATTCCAGGCCGGTGGGGGTGATGCCGTCCGGCCGACCAACCGAGGCGCGATGACGCCGCACCGCTCTGCCAACCGCCCGGCGCCGTCCCTAGATCCGAACGTCCCGCCCTGTCCCGGACCCGACCCGCGTGCTCCGCATCGCCCTCCTCGTCTTCGTGTTCGTATTCCTCGCCCCGATCGCGGTGTCGGCGGCCCTCTACTACCTGCGCAACGACGTCGCCGACTGGCGCACCGCCGACCGGTCGAGCGCCGGCCTCCTGCCGCCGGCGGCGCAGAACCCGGCGGCCGTGGTGCGGGTGTTCTCGGCGCGGACGGTGAGCTGGCGCGGCATCATCGCGAGCCACAGCTGGATCGTCGTGAAGGGCGCGGGCGACCGCGCCTACCGGCGGTTCGACTACACCGCCTGGGGCATGCCGATCTGGGTCGACCGCTTCGTGCCGGACGGGCGCTGGTTCGGCAGCGTGCCGGAGCTGGTCTTCGCCGCCGACGGGGCCGATGCGGAGCAGATGCTGCCGCGCATCCGCGAGACCATCGCCACCTACCGCTATGCCAAGCTCGGCGACTACCACCTCTGGCCCGGGCCGAACTCGAACACCTTCGTGGCCGCGGTGATGAGCGCCGTACCGGAGATGCGCGCCAGCCTGCCGGCGACGGCGATCGGCAAGGACTTCCCCTACGACGGCCGCTGGGTCGGCCTCACGCCGTCGGGAACCGGGTTCCGGATCAACCTCGGCGGCTATCTCGGGCTGACGCTCGGCTGGGTCGAGGGCTTCGAGGTCAACCTCCTCGGCGCCGTCGCGGGCCTCGACATCCGCCGCCCCGGCCTCAAGCTGCCGGGCCTCGGCCGCGTCGGCATCTGACCCGTCGCGCCGGCCGTCAGCCCGTGACGGCGGCGGCGCTGCGGTAGGCCTGCGCTGCGTGGCGGGCGGGCAGGCGGTCGCCCTGGCCGAACAGCTTGTTCCGAAACGAGCCCGGCGCGTAGCCGGTCTTGTACAGGCCGCGGTCCTGAAGCTCCGGGATCACGACGTCGATGAAGTCGGAGAAGCTTTCCGGCACGACGATGCGGCTGAGGTTGAACCCGTCCACCTCGCCCTCCTCGACCCAGGATTGCAGCTCGTCGGCGATGGCCACGGCGTCGCCGGTCAACACCGCGTAGCGGCCGCCGAGGCCCATTTCCGAGAGTAGGTCGCGCTTGGTCAGCCCGCGCTTGGCCGCGGCCGCGGTGGCCGACTGGATGGCGTTGCCGGGGGCGTAGGAAATCGGCTCGTCGAGGCCGTAGCGGGAAAAATCGATGCCGGTGGAGGCGGAGAAGTGCGCGAGCCCGGCCTCGGCGCTGGCGTAGCGCATGTACTCGGCGCGCTTGTCCTCCGCTTCGGCACGGGTGCGGCCGGGGATGGCGGCGATGCCGATGAACACCTTCACGTCCTGCGGGTCGCGGCCCGCGGCGGCGGCCTCGGCGCGGATCGCGCGGACGGCCTCCCGGGCCGAGTCCTTGTCCCGCGCCGAGATGAAGACGCACTCGGCGTGCCGTCCCGCGAAGGCGCGGCCGCGGCCGGAGGCGCCGGCCTGGTAGAGGACGGGCGTCCGCTGCGGCGAGGGCTCGCACAGGTGGTAGCCGTCGACCGACAGGAACTCGCCGCGATGGGAGACCGGCCGGATCAGCGCCGGATCGCTGAACACGCGGGCCTCGCGGTCCCGGCGCACCGCCGCGTCGTCCCAGCTTCCCTCCCAGAGCTTGTAGAGCACCTCAAGGTACTCGTCGGCGTAATCGTAGCGCCGGTCGTGGGCCGGAAGCGCCTCGCCGCGGCCGCGGTGGGCGCTCTCGAGGTAGCCGGTGACGACGTTCCAGCCGACCCGCCCGCCGGTGAGGTGGTCCAGCGTCGAGAGGCGCCGGGCGAAGGTGTAGGGCGCCTCGGCGAAGACGTTGAGCGTGATGCCGAAGCCCAGGTGCTCCGTCACCGCCGCCATGGCCGGAACGATCAGCGTCGGGTCGTTCACCGGCAGCTGCACGGCCTCCCGCGCCGTCACGCCGATGCCGCCGCCGTAGATGTCGTAGACGCCGAGGATGTCGGCGATGAACATCCCGTCGAACAGGCCGCGCTCCAGAAGCTTCGCCTGGTCCGTCCAGTAGCGCAGGGTGTTGTACTCGGCCGAGCGGTCGCGCGGATGGGTCCACAGGCCGTGGTTGATGTGGCCGACGCAGTTCATGTTGAACGCGTTGAGCCGGATCTGCTTGGCGGCGCCTGTCATCGCGCCCGAAGCCTCCGCACCACGCTGTCGCCCGTGAACTGCACGAGGCAGACGAGGACGATCAGGATCGCGATCACCACCGACATCACGGTCGTGTCGAAGCGCTGGTAGCCGTAGCGGATCGCCACGTCGCCGAGCCCGCCCGCGCCGACCGCGCCGGCCACGGCCGAGGCGCCGATCATCGAGACGATGGTGATGGTGAAGCCGCCGACGATCCCCGGCAGGGCCTCGGGCAGCAGCACGTGGAGCAGGATGTGGCGGCGTCGGCAGCCGATGGATTGGGCCGCCTCGACCAGTCCCGGATCGACCTCTCGCAGCGAGACCTCGGCGATCCGCGCGAAGAACGGCGTCGCGCTCACCGCCAGCGGAACGATGGCGGCCCAGACGCCGATCGTGGTCCCGACGACGAGCCGGGTGAACGGGATCAGCGCGACCAGCAGCACGATGAAGGGCACGGCGCGGAAGCCGTTGACGACAACGCCCACGAGGCGGTTCGCCCGCGGGGCCGGAAAGATGCCGTTAGGCCCGGAGGTGACGAGGAACAGCGCGAGCGGGATGCCCGCCAGCACCGCGATCCCTGCCGACACGCCCACCATGAAGATCGTGTCGAACGCCGCCTGCCAGAGGCGGTCAATCATCTGCGGCGACATAGCCGATCCCCTCCACGGTTTCCCCGATGGCCCTCAGTCGGGCCTCCGCCTCCGTGCCCTCGGCGGCGATGAGCATGCGGCCGACGGCGTGCCCCTGGATGCGCTCGACGCCCGCCTGCAGGAGCCGGACCGTGCCGCCCGTCGCCGCGACGAGGGCCGACAGGTCGGGCGCGGACCGTCCGGAATAGGTGATCCGCAGCACGGCCTGCGCGCCCGGCACGGGATGCGGCAGGAGCCGCTGCGCCAGCTCGTCGGGCACGTCGCGGGTAAGCGGCGCGAGCAGCGCCCGCGTCGCCGGGTGCTCGGGCGCGCCGAACACCCGCCAGACCGGCCCGGATTCGGCGACCCGCCCGGCTTCCAGCACCAGGACGTCGGTGCAGACCTCGCGGATCACGCTCATCTCGTGCGTGATGAGGATGATGGTCAGGCCGAGCCGCCGGTTGATGTCCCTCAGCAGGCCGAGGATCGACAGGGTGGTCTCCGGGTCCAGCGCCGAGGTCGCCTCGTCGCAGAGCAGGATTTCGGGGTCGCTGACCAGGGCGCGGGCGACGCCGACCCGCTGCTTCTGCCCGCCCGAGAGGCGCGACGGGTAGGTGTCGGCCTTGCCCTCCAAGCCGACGAGGCGCAGCACCTCGTCCACCCGGCGCGCGATCTCCGCCGGCCTGATCCCGGCCACCTTGAGCGGCAGGGCCACGTTCTGCCGGACGGTCTTGGCGGACAGCAGGTTGAAGTGCTGGAAGATCATGCCGATGCGGCGGCGCAGGGCCACGAGGCCCGCCGTTCTCAAGGCCTCGATGGGCTCGCCGTCGACCAGCACCCGGCCCGAGGTCGGCTCCTCCAGCCGGTTGACGGTTCGGAGCAGGGTCGACTTGCCGGCGCCCGAGCGGCCGATGATGCCGAAGATCGCCCCGGACGGAACGTCGAGGCTGACGTCGTCCAGCGCGCGGACCTCGCCGCCCGCGGAGCGATAGGTCTTCGAGACGTTCTCGAACCGCACCGTGCCGGCGCCGCGCCGGGCTGCCTCGTCCCAGGCGGCGGGGATCACGTCCGCCGCGAGCCGGTTCGGCCTCGCCGAATCCGTCGCCCCGAGGCTGTCCAAGGCCAAGCTCACCATCGTCAGTTCTGCCACGCGAGCAGGTACAGCTTGTCGCTGTCGGCGAAGGATGTCTTGATCTGCTGCTTCACGGCCTCGGAGTTCTGGAAGATCTGGACGAATTTCCGGATCGTCGGGTCGTCCTTGCGGGCGGCCTTGGTGACGAAGCTTACGGCAAACAGCTTGTCCTCGATGCCGGAATAGATCAGCCCGCTCGTCGGATCGAAGGCGCCGGCGGCGACGATGAAATGCGGGTAGCCCTGGGCGAGGTCGACGTCGCCGGTGATCCGCACCAGCTGCGGCCCCTCGACTTCGGTGAATTTCAGCTTCTTCGGGTTCTCGACGACGTCGTCGACGGTGCCGAGGAAGCCGACGTCGTCCTTGAGCTTGATGAGGCCGGCCTTCTGCAGCAGCAGCAGGCCTCGGCCCTGGTTCACCGGATCGTTGGCGATGGCGACCTTGCCCCCCGCCGGGACCTGGTCGAGGCTCTTATGCTTGAGCGAGAACAGACCGATGTTCTGCAGGATGCCGAGCCCGACGATGTCGAACCGGTAGCCCTTCTGCTTCGACGCGTTCTCTAGGAAGGGGCGATGCTGGAAGAAGTTCAGGTCGATGTCGCCGGCATCGAGGGCGACGTTGGGCGTCGTCCAGTCGCTGAACTCGATCACCTTCACGTCGATGCCCTGCGCCTTCGCCTCATTGGCGGCGGCGGTGACGGCGTCGCTGTAGGCGCCCGGCACCGTGCCGATCTTCAGGGTCTCGGCCTGGGCGGCCATCGCGCCGACAGACAGGAGGGCGATGGCGAGGGTCTTCAGGAAGCGCATCGGTCGTGGACTCCGCTCGCCCGTTTCGGCGAGGACAGGGCAGGATGGGGCTGTCGAAGGGCGGGTGATGGCCGCGTCCGCGCCGGTCAGGACGGGCGGACGGGGACGACCGAGCCGCGGTAGCGTTTGCCGATGAAATCCGCGACCTCGGCCGAGGTCAGCAGGGTTCCGAGGCGCAGCACCCGGGGATCCTTCGCCAGGCCCTCGGTGGTGACGAGGACGTTCGCATACGGGTTGCCCTCGGCGCGTTCGAGCGCCAGCGCATCCCGCGCAGGCTCGAGCCCCGCTTCGAGCGCGTAGTTGCCGTTGATGACCGCGAGCGCCACGTCGTCGAGGGAGCGCGGCAGTTGCGGCGGGGCGATCTCGACGAAGCGGAAGTTCTTCGGGTTCTCGACGAGGTCGTCCACGGTGGCGTTCACGTCCGCCGCCTTCGCCCGCAGGCGGATCAGGCCGTTGGCCTGAAGCAGCGACAGCCCGCGGCTGGTGTTGGAGACGTTGTTCGACAGGGAGACGACGCCGCCGGCCGGCAGGTCCGCGAGCGCCTTGGCACGGCGGCTGTACAAGCCCAGGGGCTCGACATGCACCGCCGCGACGACGGCGAAGCGCATCCCCATGGCGGCTTCCTCAGAGCGTAGGAAGGGGACGTGCTGGAAGAAGTTGGCGTCGGCGTCGCCGTCACGCAGCAGGGCGTTCGGGCGCAGATCGCCCGAAATCTCGATGACCTTCAGCGGCAGGTCGGGGGCGAGCTTGTCGACGACGAACTCGAGGATCTCCGCATGCGGCAGCGAGGAGGCCACGACCCGCAGGGGCGCCGAGGCGGCGCGGGCCGGCCCGATGCTCAGGGCGAGGGCGCCGGACAGGAAGACGCGACGGGTCGATGCAGGCACGGCGCACGCTTTTCGATTGAATTTCGGTGACGAAGACTGGTCTTGGTATCTCGAAACCAAGGTTCCGCATCAAGAGCAGCGATTGCCGAATTTCGGCCCGTTCGAAGGGGATCGTCACCGTGTTTCGCGGCGCGAGGATAGCGATGTTCTCCTGGCCTGTTGTCGCGACGGGATTCACGCCGAGGCGGCATCGTCGCGCCGGCCGCGATCGCCTCCGGCGTGCCCGCGACGATGGGAGGGCCGACCCAGAAGTTAGCCGACTTTCCGACGCGCCTTGGAACGCCTCAGCTTGGTCTCGGGTTTTGCTGCCACGCACGCAGCCAACGGCAGTTCGGCCGAGCGTCACGGTCACCCGAGGGGTCGTTCGATGCTTGGCTGGTTTCGCGCCCTGATGCCGCGGGAAGACCGCTTCTTCGATCTCTTCGCGCGGCATTCCCAAACCTTGGTCGCCGGCGCGGAAGCCCTCCAGGGCGTACTGCAGGGCGGTGCGGAGGTTCCGCGTTACTGTCAGGTGATCGTCGACCGGGAGCAGGAGGCGGACGCCATCGCCGCCGAGGTCCTGCTGGCGGTGCGCCGCAGCTTCATCACCCCGTTCGACCGCGGCGACATCAAGGACCTGATCCAGTCGATGGACGACGCGATCGACCAGATGAACAAGACCGTGAAGGCGGTCCAACTCTACGAGCTGCGCGACTTCACTCCCCTGATGCGCGCCATGGGCGAGACGGTGATCGAGGCGGCCCGCCTCACGGCCGAAGCCGTACCGCTGCTCAATGCGGTGGGAAGCCATGCCGGGCGCATCAACCAGCTCACCGAGGCGATCACCCAGATCGAGGGCCACTCGGACGCGTTGGAGGAGCAGGGCCTGAAGGCGCTCTATCAGGCGCATCGCCGCGACGGCGGGGACGGCGACGCGATGGCCTACATGATCGGCGCGGAGATCTACGGGCACCTGGAGGACGTGGTCGACCGCTTCGAGGACGTCGCCAACGAGATCAGCGGCATCGTGATCGAGAACGTGTGACCGCCATGGAGGTCACCACCCTCGCCCTCCCCTACCTCGTCGCCCTGATCGCGGTGGCGCTGGTCTTCGACTTCCTCAACGGGCTGCACGATGCGGCCAACTCCATCGCCACCATCGTCTCGACGCGGGTCCTGCGGCCGCAATATGCGGTGCTCTGGGCGGCGTTCTTCAACTTCATCGCGTTCCTGTTCTTCGGCCTGCACGTGGCCGAGACGCTGGGGACCGGCATCGTCGACGCCGGGATCGTCGACCCGCAGGTGATCCTCAGCGCCCTCGTCGGCGCCATCGTGTGGAACGTCGTCACCTGGGTGTTCGGCATCCCGTCGAGCAGCTCGCACGCGCTCGTCGGCGGCCTCGTCGGGGCGGGCGTCAGCAAGGCGGGCCTCGGCGTCGTGGTCTGGTCGGGCCTGGGCAAGACGGTCGCGGCCATCGTGCTGTCGCCGCTCATCGGCTTCGTCCTGGCGCTCGTGCTCGTGCTCGTCGTGTCCTGGAGCTGCGTGCGGGCGACGCCGTTCGGCGTGGACAAGACCTTTCGCGTGCTGCAGTTCGCCTCCGCCTCGCTCTACTCGCTCGGGCACGGCGGCAACGACGCGCAGAAGACCATGGGCATCATCGCGGTGCTGCTCTACTCGCAGGGCCGGCTGACGGGCGACTTCCACGTGCCGCTCTGGGTGGTGCTCGCATGTCAATCCGCGATGGCGCTGGGCACGCTGTCGGGCGGCTGGCGCATCGTGCACACGATGGGATCGCGGATCACCCGGCTGAACCCGACGCAGGGCTTCTGCGCCGAGACCGGAGGGGCCATCACGCTGTTCCTGGCGACGTGGCTCGGCGTGCCGGTCTCGACGACGCACACGATCACGGGTGCGATCATCGGGGTCGGCGCCGCGCGGCGGACCTCGGCGGTGCGCTGGGGACTTGCCGGCAACATCGTCGTGGCTTGGGTCGTCACCCTGCCAGCTGCGGCCGGCATCTCGGCGGCCTGCTACGCGCTGACCCGGCTTTTTTGAGCTGAGAAGCCGAACGCACGGTGCTCATCCGCGGTCGAACGGTTCACCGGAACGCTTTCGACGACGAAAGCGGCTCCGGCACCACCGCGTCCGTTCGCGTCGTCCAGGCGTGACCGGCCATACCGGCCAGCATCGCGAGCACGAACACGACGACCGGCAGGCCGCCGATCGACAGCGCCGCGACGGCCGGGCCGGGACAGAAACCGGACAGCCCCCAGCCGATCCCGAACAGGGCGGACCCGCCGACGAGGGCCGGATCGATCCGGCGGTTCGTCGGAATTTGGAAGCGTTCGTCGAGGACCGGCCGCGGCAGGCGGCGGGATAGCAGGTAGCCGAGCGCCGAGACCGTGACGGCGCCGCCGAGCACGAACATCAGGCTCGGATCCCAAGGTCCGGTCACGTCGAGGAAGCCGCGGACCCGCACCGGATCGAGCATGCCGGAGAGCGACAGGCCGAGACCGAAGACCAGGCCCGCGGCGAGCCCCGCGAGGATGCGCCAGAGGCCGATCACCACGACACGCCCGAGGTCGGCATCAAAGTGCGCATCAGCGCCACCGTCGCCATGCCGGCCGCCAGGAAGGTGAGCACGGCGACGAGCGAGCGCGACGAAAGCCGCGCCAACCCGGCGACGCCGTGGCCGCTGGTGCAGCCCGAGCCGAGCCGGGTGCCGAACCCGACGAGGAGGCCCGCGACGACGAGAACCGGCAGGGAGGCGACGATCCGCATCTCCGGCCAGGCCCCGGCGAGCCAAGCGAAGGCGGGTGGCCCGAAGAGCAGCCCGGCGACGAAGGCGGCGTCCACGCGCCGGCGCTCGCCCCTGTCGGTGCCGAGGCCGACGACCAGGCCGCTGATCCCGGCGATGCGGCCGTTCAGCAGCAGCAGCATCGCGACCGAGAGGCCGATGAGCGCGCCGCCGGCGAGCGCGGGGAGAAAGGCGCTCATGCCCGCACGCCGCGCCGAGGCGCCGCGCGCACGGCCGTGTCGCCGCGGCACGCAGCCGATAGGCGGCTTTCGACAAGGGACTTCATCATCCGCGGGGGTTCCGGCCGACCGGAAATGCCGACATCTCCTCCGGCCTATCGCGCCCCTGGAACGGAAACAAGGCTTGCAATCGAGGTTCGCATCGCTAATTATCCAATTCAAACAATTACTTAACGGAATATTCATGCTGCTGGACAGGGCTTCCGCCACGCAAAGCTTCTCCGATTTCGACGCGACGGAGGACATGGACTCTCCCGCCCCTTCGGTCGCGGATCGGCCTCGCCGGCCGGCGGCGAATCGGACCGCACGGGCCGATTCCATCGTCGAGGGCGACCAGGTGATCTTCGCACGGCTCGACGTGGCGGAAGCGCTCGGCATCTGGCGCCATGCGCTGGGCCGCGTGGTCGAGACGCATGCGGAGGCGCCGGCGGCGAGCCTCACCCTGGACGTGAAGTTCGACGGCCACGAGACCCTGCACCGCTACCTGCCGGATCTCTTCAAGAAGCAGGCGGCGTGAGGATGCCTTTCGAATCGAGGATCGTCGCGTGAGTCTCGGCGCCATTTTGGAGGCGCGCTCCGCCCTGCCGCAGGCGCCGCTGCGGACGACGAGCCGAAGCACCTCCGTCGACGCCGTCTGGCAGGAGGTCCGTCGCGAGGCGGAGGCGGCGCTCGTCGAGGAGCCGCTCTATGCCGGCATCATCCAGGCGACGGTACTCGACCAGCGCAGCATCGCGCAGGCCTTCGCCTACCGGCTCGCGCATCGGCTCGGCGACGGCGACCTCTCCCGGCTGGCGATGCGCGACCTGTGCCTGGCGGCATTCGAAGCCGACCCGCATGCGGGCGCCCACGCGGTGCGCGACCTCGTCGCCATCCGCGAGCGCGACCCGACCTGCCGCCGCTATCTCGATCCGTTCCTGTTCTACAAGGGGCTGGCGGCGCTGGAGGGCTACCGCGTCGCGCATTGGCTCTGGCACCAGGGCCGGGCGACGCTGGCGCTGCACGTGCAGAGCCGGATCTCGGAGGTGTTCGGCGCCGACATCCATCCGGCGGCGCGGATCGGTTCGGGCGTGTTCATCGATCACGCCACCGGCGTGGTGATCGGCGAGACCACGGTGATCGCCGACGACGTCTCGATCCTCCAATCCGTGACCCTCGGCGGCAACGGCAAGGAAAGCGGCGACCGCCATCCCAAGATCGAGCGCGGCGTGCTGCTCAGCGTCGGCGCCAAGGTGCTCGGCAACATCCGCGTCGGCGAAGGCGCCCGGGTCGCCGCCGCCGCGGTCGTGCTGCACGACGTACCGGCCCACACCACCGTCGCCGGCGTGCCCGCCCGGGTGGTGTCGAAGCTGCCGCGCAACGAGGAGCCGGCGCAGAGCATGGACCAGTTCTTCGGAGACGGGATCTGACCCGACGATGATTCGACTTGGGCGCCGTTGAAGGCTGCCGCCCGATCTCGGCGGAATCAAAGGTCGCAAAGGCCGGCCACGCCACTCGTGACCCGGGAAGAGGCGCAAGGCCGCGCGGACCGGCTCCGCCGCACGGGACGCCGTTGAAGAGGATTTCCCGTCGAACCTCGCGTTCGGAGCGTAATTTCTAGAATTTCATTCTCTCGAGATGCCCTTTTCCAGAAATCGTCCTCATCATACGGTCGATAGACAGGAAGCGATACTGCAGCGCTCCACAAATTCGGAATATTCTTCTATTGACGATGCGTCGCAGTCGAGGCTAGACCGTCATTCTATCCCGATGCTGCATAGGTTTCGCAACGGCATGTAAAGCATTCGATTTCTTAGCCGAGCGTGCTTGCTCTCAACGCAGCGTTAATGCGGCTGATCGATCGCGCCTGTTCTTCAGAGGGCGCGACACAATTCAAAAACAAAGTGGGGACGACCGGACATGAGCGGACAAGGACTGAGCGTGGGCGCATCGGCAGCACGCAATCTATCGACCGCGACCGTCACCTCGGTCCAGAACCTCGCGAACACCCCGCGCTGGCTCCTGCGGCTGCTGCCCTTCGTCAACGTGGACGGCGGCGTCTACCGCGTGAACCGGCGCGCCGTGGTGCTGGCCAAACCCGGCCGCATCGACCTCGCCACGGACGGCAACGCCCGCACGATCAGTCCCGCCTCGCTCCGCGCCGTGCCGGCGTTCAGCCGCCTGGGCGACGCCGAGCTGTCCGCGCTCGCCGGCAAGTTCGCCGAGAGCCGGCACAACGCCGGGGAGACGATCTCGGAAGGCGGCGCCGGCGACCGCAGCCTGACCGTCGTCGCCGACGGCACCGTCGAGCTCTCGCTGTCGGGCCCGTACAAGAACCGCCTGCGCTCGGGGCTGGCCACCCGCGGCGACTTCTTCGGCGACGAAACCCTCGTCGGCGACGGCCAGCCCGCACCGGCCGTCAAGGCGCTCTCGGCGGTGACGCTGCTGACCCTCGACCGCGCGGCGCTCGACGACGACGCGGTCAAGAACCGCATCGCGCACTATGTCGAGGAGCGCGACCGCCTGAAGGGCCACACCAACAGCCACGGCGAGCAGGGCATCGAGCTGCTGGCCGTGCACACCGGCGCGCCGCGCCTGCCGACGACCTTCGTCGACTACGAGATCGATCCGCGCGAGTACCATCTCTCGACGATCCAGACGATCCTCAACACCCACACCCGCGTCACCGATCTCTACTCGAACGAGATCGACCAGCTCCGCGAGCAGATCCGCCTGACGGTGGATGCCGTGAAGGAGCGCGAGGAGTGGGAGCTGCTTAACAACTCCGAGTTCGGCCTCCTCAACGAAGTGGGCGGGCGCCAGCGCATCCCGACCCGCTCGGGTCCGCCGACCCCGGACGACCTCGACGAGTTGCTGACCCTCGTCTGGAAGAAGCCCGCCTTCTTCGTCGCCCACCCCCGCGCCATCGCCGCCTTCGGCCGCGAGGCCACCCGCCGCGGCGTGCCGCCGGTCGTGGTGCACCTGTTCGGCGCCCCGTTCCTCACCTGGCGCGGCGTGCCGCTGGTGCCGAGCGACAAGCTACCGATCGACGTCGACCCGGCCACCGGCGCGCAGACCACCTCGATCCTGCTGCTGCGCGACGGCGAAGGCGAGCAGGGCGTCGTCGGCCTGCAGAAGTCCGGCGTCACCGGCGAGATCGAACCGGGCCTGTCGGTGCGCTACATGGGCACCAACGACCATTCCATCGCCTCGCACCTGGTGACCCGCTACTTCTCCGCTGCGGTCCTGGTCGAGGATGCGATCGCACGCCTCGATAACGTGCTGCTCGGCAACTACCATGACTACGCCTGAGGCCGGCGCGTTGAGCACGTCCGCCATCGGCATCCCCACGGGCGACAGCGCCGCGTCCCTAGCCCACGCCGACCTCGTCGGGCGCCTCGCCCGCGAGATCTACGGCCAGGGGCAGGCGGCGTCCGCGCCGTTCGCCCCGTCGCCGCCGGCCTCGCCGCAACTGCCGCAGGGCCTGGAGAGCCTTCCCCAGGGCCCCGGACAGCCCTCGCTGCCGGGTGCCGGCCTCGGCACCCCCTCGGCGGCGTCGGGATTCCAGCCCGACGCCGCCAGCCTCGGCGCGCGCAATGTCGGCGGCCCTGCCGCCGGGATTCTGGGCCTGACGGGGCCTTCCGCGGCGAACCCGTTCGGCGGGACGCCCGCGCCCGCCGGCGCCGGCTTCCTCGACACGGCGACGATCCCGTCGGTGCATCCGCTCGCGGACCCGCTGGCGTCGCAGCGCGGCGTTCCGTCAGCGCGGCACGGCCTGCCGGAATTCTTCGTGCCGAGCCTGCCGGACGTGGCCGCCTTCCTCCCCGGCGGACCCGACCTGCATCGGCGGGTCGCGGCGGATCATCCGCGCGCGAACGCCTTCGCCAGCGCCGTCGCGCCGAGCCTCGTGCCGGCCGACCCGTCGAAGGCCGGCGTCGACATTGCCCAGGAGAACTTCCAGCGCACGGGCCGCCCTTCCGGCGACCCCGTGCGGACGGTGAAGCATGGCGGCGACCAGCCGTTCACGTCGGGCGACTATTACTTCCTGACGGGATCGCCGCGGAACGCCAAGCCGCACGCCAAGCTGCAGGCCGCGCCCCGCGTCGAGCCTTCACGGCATCACGGCCCGGTTCCGCGGGTTACCTCGACCCCGTCGAGCCTGGTCGGCGCCCCCTTCGACGTCGAGCGTGTCCGCAAGGACTTTCCGGCCCTTCACCAGAGCGTGAACGGGCATCGGCTGGTCTGGCTCGACAACGCGGCGACCACGCACAAGCCGCAATCGGTCATCGACGCGACCTCCGAGTTCTACGCCCGCCACAACTCGAACATCCACCGGGCGGCGCACACGCTGGCCGCCCGCTCCACCGACCTGTTCGAGGGCGGCCGCGAGAAGGTGCGCCGCTTCCTCAACGCCCCATCGAAGGACGACATCGTCTTCGTGCGCGGCACCACCGAGGCGATCAACCTCGTGGCGAACTCGTACGGACGCGCCAACATCGGCCCGGGCGACGAGATCATCGTCTCGACGATCGAGCATCATGCCAACATCGTACCCTGGCAGCTGCTCAGCCAGGCCACCGGCGCGACCCTGCGCGTGGTCCCGGTCAACGATCGCGGCGAGATCATCTTCGAGCAATACGCGGCCCTGCTCTCAGGGAGGACCAAGATCGTATCGGTGACCCACGTCGCCAACGCGCTCGGCACGGTGAACCCAGTCCGCGAGATCATCGCGCTGGCCCACGCCTACGGCGTGCCGGTGCTCGTGGACGCCGCGCAGTCGACGCCGCACATCCCCATCGACGTGCAGTCGCTCGATGCCGACTTCGTGGTCTTCTCCGGTCACAAGGTGTTCGGGCCGACCGGCATCGGCGCCCTCTACGGCAAGACGCACCTGCTCGAGGCGATGCCGCCGTGGCAAGGCGGCGGCCACATGATCGAGGACGTCACCTTCACCAGGACGGTCTACAAGGGCGCGCCCGAGAAGTTCGAGGCGGGCACACCCGATATCGCCGGCGCCGTCGGCCTCGGCGCGGCGCTCGACTACCTGGAGAGCGTCGGCCTCCCGGCCATCGCCGCCTACGAGCACGACCTGCTCGACTACGCGCAAGCGGGTCTCGCCGACATCAAGGGCCTGCGCCTGATCGGCACCGCCCGCGAGAAGGCCAGCGTGATGTCCTTCACGATCGAAGGCCAGGCGAACGAAGCGGTGGCCCACCATCTCGACCGCCACGGCGTCGCCGTCCGCTCCGGCCACCACTGCGCCCTGCCGGCGTTGCGACGCTTCGGCGTCGACCAATCGATCCGCGCCTCGCTGGCCTTCTACAACACCCGCGAGGACGTGGACGTCTTCCTCCAGGCTCTGCACCGCCTGGCGCGGCACTAGCGGGTCAAGATTTCCGTTGCTGCAGCTTGCTTGATCGAACGAGACGTCGATGCCATTAATCTGGCACCGGCATCTCGCCGTTTCACGCGTCTATCCATTGACTTTTTGTACCAATAAATTCGACTTGATCAATAAATCGATCGAAACATAAATTCAATGTCGATTTGTTATATCAAAACCAAGACGTAATATAT
>NZ_VRVF01000067.1:0-27464 GCF_008040045.1 Methylobacterium sp. WL8
GCCCCGGCCCCGGCGCCCGCGGCGGCGGCGCCGGCACCGCGCCAGCCACAGGCCGCCCCGGGTGCGCGCGAGTCGGTGACGTTGCGCATCGACAGCGCCGTGCTGGCGCACTTCCAGAAGGACGGCCCGGGCTGGCAGGACCGCATCAACGACGCCCTCAAGGCGATCGCCTCGGCCTGAAACACGCCGGATCATCGGATTTTCGGTTGATCGGCTCGGTGAGTACGGCGCCCGTTTTCCCGGACGGGTGAGGCGTCAGCGGAATGCGATCTGGGACCCAGCTCGGGACGTCGCGAAGCGTCGAAACCCTTGCGCCGTACATGTCGAGCCGCCGACGCGGCCCCTTTATGGTGCTGGGTCCCGGATCAGGCGGTGCCGCGCCGGATGCGGTTCACCGCTCGGTCGAGGGCGCCGAGGAACGCCGAGCGGTCGCGCGCCGAGAACGGGCGCGGCCCGCCGGTGATCGTGCCGGCCTCGCGCAGGTCCTGCATCAGGTTGCGCGTGGCGAGCGCCATGCCGATCGCCGATTCCGAGAACGGCTTGCCGTTCGGGCCGATCACCGTCGCGCCCGCCTTCACGCAGCGGCTGGCCAGCGGCACGTCGGCCGTGACGACGACGCTGCCCGGCCCAGCCCGCTCGGCGATCCAGTCGTCGGCCGCATCCATCGCGTCGCCGACGACGACGCGCTCGATCCAGGGTTCGCGCGGCACGTTCAGGAAGCTGTTGGCCACGACGTAGACGTGCAGCCCGTAGCGGGCGGCGACGCGGTAGGTCTCGTCCTTCACCGGGCAGGCGTCGGCGTCGACGTAGATCGCGATCGGGCCGGTCACGACGAACGTTTCCCCGCAGCCGCTTTCGGCGTCCGCGGCTTCGGCACGAGGCGGGCGGAGAACCCGGCCGCCATCAGCAGCACGCCGAGCGCGAACTGCGCCCTCGAAATCTCGCCGCCGATCGACAGGACGATGGCGCGGCCGACCACGAGGATGCCCAGAAGCGGCAGGCCGAAGCGCAGCGCCATCCGCAGGCCGGTGAGCCAGGGTGCGCTCATCGCGCGATCCGAAGCGCCGGGCGCTCCGTCTCGATAGGCTGCGGCATCTCGGGGGCGGCCCGCTCCAGGGTCGCGACGGAGAGCGGCTGGCCGCGCCCGCGCAGGGCGTGCGCCCCGAGCGACCGCGCCGCGATGCCCGCCGGCAAGGCGTCGAGGCGGTCGAGCAGGTCCTGCGAGATCAGCATGTTCACGCCCAGCGGCCGGCACAGGGCCTCGATCCGCGAGGTGACGTTCACCGCGTCGCCGAAATAGGCGATCTTGTGCCGATCGACGCCGACTTCCGCCGTCACCACCGAGCCGCCGTGCAGGGCCGCGCGCAGGCGCGGCACGGTGCCGAACCGCGTGGTCCAGGCGGCGGCGTCCGCCTCGATCCGGTCGAGCACGTCGAAGACGCAGGCGACGCAGCGCGCGTCCTTGAGGCCGCGGGCCATCGGCCAGGTGATCATGGCGAGGTCGCCGATGTAGTCGTCGGTGGAGCCGGCATTGCGCCGCACCGGCTCGGCCAGCGTGGCGAAGATCGCGCCGAGATATTCCTGCGCCCGCAGGTCGCCGTGCGTCTCGGCGAAGGCGGTGGAGCCGACCACGTCGAGGAACAGGAAGATCCGCTCCTCGCGCACCGGCTTGTGATAGCGCCCGACGAGGAAGTTCACGAACACCTCGCCGCCGATGAGGTCGCGCATCCGCACGACGAAGACGAGGAGCGCCGAGACCGCGAGCGAATAGGCCAGCACCCGCGGGGTGATCCGCACCGCGGAGGACAGCGTGTCGTCGGTGAGGCCGAGCGCCCAGACCACCGAGCCGCCGAGCGCGCAGCCGAGCGCGATCATCAGCACGTAGAGCAGTTCGGCAGAGGGCACGTACAGCATCGCCGGCAGGCGGCGCAGGCGCGTCTGCAGGCCGGAGAGGATCAGGCCCCGGTCGAAGGCCAGCACCGTCACGCCGACGGCGAGGCCGTAGATCGTGCCGGCCGCGAGCGAGGTGCCGCCGACGAACAGCAGGTTGTAGAGGAGGCCCGCCCCGCCGGATGCGACGACGATGAGAGCCCAGAACCAGCGATGCTGCGGGAGCATTCAGTGGTCCGCCTGGGCGAGGAACGAGGCGTGAGGCGGACAGGCAGCGTGCACGAAACCGATCCTGAAGCGTTCTCGACCCGGTGCGGAACGAAGCGGGCTGGACGGCGCCCCGCCACAGGAACGGGGCATCGACCAAAGTCTAGGTCCGGACTTGGTGCCGGGCCATTGCTCAACGTCCCATGATGGCGCGATTAAGGCGCAGGCGCCATCCGTTCCGGCGATGGAGCGGCCGCGCCCACGAGACCGGACCTTCGGGGCGCACGGCGCGCCTCTTCCCGGGCGCACGGTGCGCCTTTTGGAGACAGGATCCACGTGATGCACGCCAGACCTTTCGGCGCGACGGGCCTCAACGTTTCGGTGGTCGGCCAGGGCACCTGGCGGATCGACGCCGCCGCCCGCGAGGCGGCCGTCGCCGCCCTGCGCGCGGGCATCGACGCCGGCATGACCCATATCGACACCGCGGAGATGTACGGCGACGGCGAGGCCATCGTCGGCGAGGCGATCCGGGGCGCGCGGGAAGAAATCTTCCTCGTCTCCAAGGTGGTGCCGGGCAACGCCACGCGCCGCGGGGTGGCGCGCGCCTGCGAGCAGTCGCTGCGGCGCCTCGGGACCGACCGCCTCGACGCCTACCTGCTGCACTGGCCGGGCCACCACCCGCTGGAGGAGACCATCGCCGGCTTCGAGGACCTGCGGCAGGCGGGCAAGATCCTGTCCTGGGGCCTGAGCAACTTCGACGTCGAGGACCTCGACCGGGCGCTGCGCATCGCCGGCCCCTACCGCATCGCCTGCAACCAGGTGCTGTACCATCTCGGCGAGCGTGCGATCGAGCACGCGGTGCTGCCGTGGTGCGCCAAGAACGGCGTCGCGCTGGTCGGCTACTCACCCTTCGGCAGCGGCGACTTCCCGAACCCCGCCAGCCCCGGCGGCCGCGTGCTGGCCGGCATCGCCGAGGCGCACGGCGCGACGCCCTACGCGGTGGCTTTGGCGTTCCTGACGCGGATGGAGAACACCTTCACCATCCCGAAGACCGGCCGCGCCTCCCGGGCGGTCGAGAATGCCGGCGCGGCCTCCCTCCACCTCAACGCGGCCGAGATCGCGATGATCGAGGCGCAGTTTCCCCGCGGCCCGCGTCCGCGGACGCTTCCCATGCTGTGAAACCCGCGCGACCGTTGCCCGCGTGTCGCGATATCGTCAGCGATTTCGCGCTATCCCTTGCCCCGGGTCCTGGTTCGGCGCCCGCGGAGGTTGCGATGGCGGACCGTTCGATCCTGCGGTTAGGCCCGCGCGCCGCCTTGCTCGGATCGACCTTGCTCGGATCGACCTTGCTCGGATGCGCGGCGCCTGCCGGCGCCGCCGAAGGGTCGCCGCTTGCCGGCCCCTACGGCGAGACGCTGACCGTCGACGACAAGGGCATCACGCTGCGCTTTCCCGACGACGCGGCCAAGCTTCGGATCGGCGGCAAGCTGCAGCTCGATTTCGGGGCGGCCGGCATCCGCCAGACCGGGTTCCCCGAGCCATTCTCCGACAACGTGGGCGTCCGGCGCTCCTGGATCGAGAGCTACCTGACCCTCGGCAAGACCATCGAGCTCGCGTTCCAGTACGATTTCGCCGACCCGATGCGGCCGATCAACGATGCGGCGATCGCCTGGAAGGGCATCCCCGGCATGATCCTCACGGTCGGCAACATGAAGGAGCCCTTCAGCCTCGACCAGCTGACCAGCGACAACAACACCGTCTTCACCGAACGCTCGCTCGCCGACGCATTCGCGCCGGCCCGCAACTTCGGCTTCGCGATCGGCCGGTCCGGTCAGGACTGGACCGTGGTCACCAGCGTCTTCGGCGGCAACGCCAACACCGGCATCCGCAGCGAGGGCGTCGCCTCGACCACGCGCGCGACCTTCGCGCCGATCCACACCGACGACGCGGTGCTCCATCTCGGCATCGCCGGAAGCTTCCGCAGCCTGCCGCGGGACGAGTCGCCGCTCGCCCTGTCGAGCCGCTCGGAGGCGTTCCTGTTCGCGCGGCCCTTCGTGAACACCGGCGACATCCGCGACGCGGCGAGCGTCGGCCGGCTCGGCCTCGAGGCCGCCTACCGCACCGGACGCCTGCTGATCCAGGCCGAGTACATCCGCACCGAGGTGTCGCGCTTCGACGGCGCCCGGTCGGTCTCGTTCCAGGGCGGCTACGTCGAGGCCAGCTACGTGCTCAACGGCCAGGGCCGCGCCTACGCCGTGACGCCGAACTACGGCACGACCTACGCGATCTTCGAGGCGGTGAAGGTCGGCGAGGAGGCGCGGGTGAGCCGCGGCGGCATCGGCGTGTTCGAGCTCGCCGCCCGCGTGAGCGCGATCGACCTCGACGACGGCGCGATCCGCGGCGGCATCGAGCGCGACGTGAGCGTCGGGGTGAACTGGTACCCGGACCGCAACGTGCGGATCATGGCCGACTACGTCCGGTCGCGGGCCGCGCCCTCCGCCCTCCAGGGCGGCCGCGCGATCGACACCGACGTGTTCATCGGGCGGTTCCAGGTCGCCTGGTGAGGGGACGCCGCGGGGTCGGTGCAAGTGCCTCGATAAGTGCAATGGAATTGGTGAGTGGCTTTGAATTGGTAGGTGGAAGTGAATTGGTAGGTGGATGTGCGTTGCCGATCCGGCCCTCGCTCCGGTCGGCGGGCGCGCCTCAGGCGGTCAGGGCGACCGGCTCGGCCGGCGCAGCGTGGGCCGCCGCGCGGACGCGGTTGCGGCCGGCGCGCTTGGCCGCGTAGAGCGCGGCGTCGGCGTCGGCGAACAGGGCCGCCGCGTCGTCGCCCGGTCCCGGCACCCGGCAGGCGAGGCCGACGCTGATCGTGGCGACGCCGCCGACATCGGTGGCGTGCGCGATCTGAAGCCCGACCACCGCGCGGCGGATGCGGTCGGCGAGCGCGCGCACCGCGTCGTCGGGCAGGCCGGACAGGATCACCGCGAACTCCTCGCCGCCGATCCGGCAGGCGACCGCGTCGAGGCCGGCCAGGCGCTGCAGCACGCACGCGGCCAGGGCCTGGAGGACCGCGTCGCCGCGGTGATGGCCGAAATGGTCGTTGAACCGCTTGAAGTGGTCGGCGTCGAGCAGCAGCAGCGCGATCGGCTCCCGATGGCGCACGGCGCGCTGCCAGGCTTCGTCGAGGGCCGCGTCGTAGCGGCGGCGGTTGGGCAGGCCGGTGAGGCTGTCGGTGAGCGCGAGGCGCGACAGCTCGGCGTTGGCGGTGCGCGCGGAATCCTCCGCCACCGTGCGCTGGGTCATCTCCCGGTGGAGCACCAGCATCGAGCCCAGGGTGACGCAGATCAGGCCCAGGATCAGCGCCGCGATCCAAAGCGCCTTCGAAAGCCAGACGGCGCGGATGCTGTCGACGCCGGTCGAGACGTTGACGACGAGCGGCAGGCCTTCGAGGTTGGCGAAGGCGTAGAGGCGGTCCTTGCCGTCGAGCGTGGAGGTGCCGACGAACATCCCGCGCCGCTCCTCGCGGTGCCGCAGGAAGGCCGGCCCGTCCGCGACGTTGCGCCCGACGTAGCCTGCCCCGTAGGGATGCCGCAGCATCAGCGTCCCGTCCTGGTGGAAGACGTTGATGTGGGCGCCCGGATCGATCCGCAGCCGTGCGAACTGCGACTGGAAGTACGACAGGTGGATCGCCCCACTCACCATCCCCCCGAACGTGCCGTCCGCCTTCACGATCGGCCGGCTCAGGCCCATGATCGACCGGCCCGAGATGCGCGACGTCCGCGGGCCGGTGATCACCAGCCCGGCCTGCGGGTCGGCCTTCAGGCGCTGGAACTCGGGCAGGTCGGCGACCGAGTGGCGGCTCGTGGTCTCCGGGTCCGAGGTGATCTGGACCTGGCCGGAGGAGTCGACCAGGGCGATGACGCCGAGGCCCGCCGCCGAGGCGGCGTTGTCGAACAGCACCTCGCGCCGCAGGTCGGGCGGCAGCTCGATCAGGTTCGGCTGGGTGGCGCGGACGGCGGCGGCCTGGAGCGACAGGTCGTACATCACGACGTTGCGGGACACGGCCTCCTCGATCATGCCGAGCAGGTT
This sequence comes from Methylobacterium sp. WL8, assembly GCF_008040045.1. Classification (NCBI taxonomy): domain Bacteria; kingdom Pseudomonadati; phylum Pseudomonadota; class Alphaproteobacteria; order Hyphomicrobiales; family Methylobacteriaceae; genus Methylobacterium; species Methylobacterium sp. WL8. The sequence continues at coordinate 6,187 of NZ_VRVF01000067.1, forward strand.
CTGTGCGTTCGTCTCGGCGCGCCGCCACGCGCCGTCGCGCAGGTCGTAGATCAGGTAGGCGCCGAGGATCGCGAGGCAGGCGGTGACGCCGATGCCGAACCGGGCGATCAACAGGGAGGCACGGTCCTTCCGCAGGGGCGCCGTCGCGGCGGACGCCAGGTCGGCGAGCACCGACCTGGAAAGCTTCGCCTTGCTGGCAAACATCGATTTGGCAGACATCGACCGCGGACCCAAACTCGAAGCCTCACGACGATGATGCAAGCGAGAGAAGTATTTTAGCCTAACGCGCCCAATCTGTAGTAGAAAGACTGATCAACATGCTGAACGCTTCGTCAATCGCAAGTCCGGCGCACCCCTCTGACGTTGCAAGCGATGCCGGCGAGGCCTTTCCGAGGCCTACACCGACGATCAATCGCCGAGGCCGAACAGCTTCTCGATGAAGTTCCGGTCGTCCGCGTCGCGGGCCGCCGGACGCCGCGCGGCTGTGGCCCGGGGTGCCGGGGCGGGTGCGGGCGGCTCGCCGAAGATCTGCCCGAGGATGTTGCCCGGGTTCGGCGCGCTCGCCACCGAGGCCGTCGTCTCGGGCGCCTTGCGCCAGCGGTTGAGGCCGGGCAGCGGCACCGGCGTCTGACCCTTCAGGGCGACGCTCATGTAGGTCTTCCAGATCTCCACCGGCAGGTTGCCGCCGGACGCCTTCTTGGTCGGCTCGCCGTCGTCGTTGCCGAGCCAGATCCCGGTGACCAGGCTGCCGGAATAGCCGATGAACCAGGCATCGCGGAAATCCTGGCTGGTGCCGGTCTTGCCGGCCAGATCCCAGCCGGGGATGTCGCCCTTCTTGGCGGTGCCGATCACGAAGGTCTCGTGCATCATCGCGTTCATCATGCCGACGGCGTTCGGATCGATGACGCGACCGAGGCCGCCTTCGCCGCGCTTGTACAGGACCTTGCCGTCGACGCCCTTCACCCCGGCGACGACGTAGGGGATCACCCCCGTGCCGCCGTTGGCGAAGGCACCGTAGGCCCCGACCATCTCCAGCGGCGTCACCTCCGAGGTGCCGAGCGCGATCGAGCCGTTGGCCTGCAGCGGCGAGGTGATGCCGAGCCGCTGCGCCGTCTGCACCACCGCCTTGGCTCCGACCTCCTGGCCGAGGCGCACGGCGACCGTGTTGAGCGACAGGGCGAGCGCGGTGCGCAGGGTGACCGGTCCCTCGTACTGGTGCGAATAGTTCTCGGGCTGCCAGTTGCCGATCTTGATCGGCGCGTCCTCCTTGACCGTGTCCGGCGTCGCCCCGCGCTCGACCGCGGCGAGGTAGACGAACGGCTTGAACGAGGAGCCCGGCTGGCGCTTGGCCGTGGTGGCGCGGTTGAACTGGCTCTGCGCGTAGTCGCGCCCGCCGATCAGCGCGCGGATCGCGCCGTCCGGCCGCATCGAGACGAGCGCGCCCTGGCCGACGTTGTAGCGCCCGCCCTTGGCGTTGAGCTCGTCGACGAGCGCCTTCTCGGCGGTCGCCTGCAGGGTGGTGTCGATCGTGGTCTGGACGACGATGTCGCCCTCGATCGTGCCGACGAAGTCGTCGAGCACGTCCATCACCAGGTCGGCGACGTAGTTCGCCGAGCCGCCGCCGCGGCTGCTCGCCGGGCGCGCCGGCTGGGCGAGCGCGACCTTGGCGTCCTGGGCGGTGATGAAGCCGAGCTCCTGCATCGCCGCGACGACCTGGGCGGCGCGCGCCTGGGCTGCCGGCAGGTTGCGGTTCGGCGCCAGCCGCGAGGGGGCCTGGACGAGGCCGCCGAGCATCGCGGCTTCCGCGACGCTGACGTTCTTGGCCGGCTTGCCGAAGTAGCGCTGCGCCGCCGCCTCGACGCCGTAGGCGCCGGCTCCGAAATAGACCCGGTTCAGATAGAGCTCGAGCAGCTCGTCCTTGGTGTACTTGTGCTCCAGCCAGAGGGCGAGGATCGCCTCCTGGATCTTTCGCGAGGCCGAGCGCTCGGGGGTGAGGAACAGGTTCTTGGCGAGCTGCTGCGTCAGCGTCGAGCCGCCCTGGGCGACGCCGCGGCGCGTCAGGTTCTGGCCGATGGCGCGCAGGATGCCGACCGGGTCGACGCCGAAATGACTATAGAAGCGCCTGTCCTCGATCGCCACGAAGGCGCGCGGAAGGTAGGTCGGCAGCTCCTTGATGCCGACGACGCGGCCGCCGGTCTCGCCGCGGTTGGCGAGCAGCGAGCCGTCGGATGCCAGGATGGCGATGTTCGGCGGGCGCTTGGGCACCGCGAGCTGGTCGATCGGCGGCAGCTGCGAGGCGTGGTAGGCGATGAGGCCGGCGATGCCGACCACCGCCCATAGGCCGAGCACCCACCCGGCGTAGACGAGGCGCCCGAGCAGGGATCGCCTGCGGACCTTCTTGCCCCCGCTGCGGCGCGCGCCGCTTTTTGCTGCGGGCTTCGCCCGGCGGCTGCCCTTGTCCTCGCCGTCCCGAACTCTGCTCGCCACGCCGCCTCCCGGGCGATCGTCCCGCGACAGGCGCAGGTCCGCGCCGCCCCGACCTGCGCCGCGCCCTTCGGGCACGTCGAAGTTCGGTTCGCCCCGGCCGTCCCGTCCGCGTCCGTTCGCCATGCGTCCCGTCTGTCCTGAGGCCCCGTGGGCACGCGCGACGCGAAGGCTGCGCGCGGCGATCGTCGGAGGCCCGGTTCCGCACGGTAAATGCGGCGGGTTTAAGGGATGTTAACCGCCGATTTTCAGAAGTCGTTGAGGATCAGGCACTTGGGTTTGGGCCGGCAGGATTCTCCCGGGATCCGCGGTGGCGCGCCGACGGTCTGCGCTCGGCCGCTTGGGGCATTTGCTAAGCCTCGGCGCGCATGATGCGCTCCGCCTCCAATCCTCGGGTGATGCCATGAGCGACAATCGACGCAACACCCCGCGCAAGGATGCCTTCCAGGTCGCGAGCCTGTTCGCCGAGAGTGGTGCGGACGCGCAGGAATGTCTCGTCTGGGACGTGTCGGCGACCGGCGCTCAGCTCGAGCTTGCGCCCGAGGTCGTCGTGCCGGACCGGTTCACGCTGCAGGTGACCGCCTACGAGCCGCCGCGGCGCTGCCGCGTCGTGCGGCGCGAGGGCCGCCGCCTGGGGGTGTGTTTCGAAGGCTGAGGCCTGAGGACGCTGCGATGGCCTCGGACGGGGCAGATCAGGCCGCCTGAAGCGCCGGCGCCTGCGAGTTCGCTGCGGTCGCGATGTGGAACGCCTTCGGACGGACGAACAGGACGCGAAGCGCGGTGCCGCGCACCGCACGCTCCAGCGCCAGCGGCACGATCACGGCGACCGCCATCACCGTCAGGCTGGCGAGCCCGACGTCGGCGATCAGCCCGGCCTTGACCAGCAGCGTCCGCGTCGCGGCCATCGGCAGGAAGAACGCCAGATAGATCACGATCGAGCGCCGTCCGCAGGCGCGCAAGGAAGTGGCGACCGGCCCGCCGGCCGCCGTCAGGAGCGCCGCGCCCGAGACGATGGCGAGGGCGCCGGCTCCGCCTACGATCAGGGCTACCACCGGCAGACTGGCCAGGGTCGGGTAGCCGGGAAGGCTCGACGGCGTGAAGGCGAGCCACGCCTCGATGCCCGCCCAGAGTAGCAGGAACGTGCAGGCGATGCGCGGGGCCGCCGCCGCCCGGTCGGCCAGGGCGAAGATGCGATCGGCGAAGACGTACCCGGCCAGGAAGTAGACGTAGCGGGCGCAGAACTCCTCCGCGAGGTAGGATGGGGTGGCGATGGGCACGACCTGCAGCAGCGCGGCGCCGGCCAGCAGCACCGCGGGCGGCACGCGACGCAGCATCTTGGTCGCGACCGAGAACACCGCGAGCAGGTAGATGAACCATAGGGTCGAGTACGGCTCGACCAGTGCGTTCAGGAGGTGGGTGGCGAAGGCGCCGGGGCCGGCCTCGCCGACGATCGCCGGGTATTTCGCCAGCGACTGGATCACGACCCAGAGCCCGTAGAAATACGCGAAGTGCACCACGCGCCGGTCGGCGAACAGGCGCCACGGGCGATCGATCACCCGTCCGAGGAACAGGCCCGACAGCAGGAAGAAGTCAGGGATGCGGAACGGCTTGGCGAAAGTCACCACCGTGTGGAGGAACCCCTCGCCCTCCATCGCCGCCCCGGTCCCCAGGGTGGAATGCATCATCACCACGAGGAGGATGCAGATGCCCTTGGCGACGTCGACCCAGGCGAGACGCAGCGCCTCCGCCGGCACAGCCGCGCCCGCCTCCCCAAACATCGCCGCCTCCCGAACGTTGCGCGGACGCAACCCTGAAGCGAGACCCGTAAAGGCCGCCTGAGCCGGCTGGCGCCATCGCGCAACATGGCGAACGAGGGGTAAACCGAGGGCGCCTGCGGGGCGGGACCAGATCCGGCGCTGGTCAGCTCTTGCTGTGGTCAGCTCTTGCGCTTGGCCGCGCGGCGGTCGCGCGTCATCCGCGTGGCGGCGTGGAAGTCATCGGGCTTGGTCCGCACCCAGGCGATGAAGCGGGCGATCTCCGGTTCGGCCCGCAGCGCGGCCACGTCGGCGAGCCGGCGTGCGAGTTCGGCTTCGCTGTGGCGGGCATGGATCGCCGAGTGGCAAACCTGATGCAGCCGGACCGTAATGCCGTGGGTGCCTCCCTTCAGCTTCGGCACGAGGTGGTGCAGGCTCGACCGGGCGCGCGGCGGGATCGGCCGCTCGCAGAGCGGGCAGATCACCGGTTCAGGGCTGCGGGCCCACGGGTCTGGTTCATCCTCGCGCCAGCGCCGTTCGCGTCGCCCCAAAGCCCCGTCTCCCTCCACATCCGCGCCCTCCAGAATATGGGATCGGCGCAAATTCGGGGCGCGGCGTCACGGCGTCGCTGCGGCGGTCGTCGGGCATGCTGCGCGAAGGGAATCGCCGAACATCGTCTCGGCCAGCCGGTCTCGGGTACCGAGCACCGAGACGTGGTCGCCCGCCACAGACTCGAAGCGCGCGCCCTCCCCCGCCGCCGTCGCAAGCCGGCGCCCGAGCTTCACCGGGACGACGCCGTCCTCGGTGCCGTGGACGATCAGCACCGGGCCGCCGGCCCGGGCGATGCGCGCGTCGGAGCGCCAGGTATCGCGGAGGAGGAAGGTCGGCGCGTAGGGGAAGGCGAGGCGGACGATGCCGGGCAGCGAATCGAAGGGCGCCTCCAGGTAGAGCCCGAGATGCGGCACCCGCTCGGCCACCGCGACCGCGACCGCCGCACCGAGGGAATGGCCGTGCAGCAGGATCGGGGCGCCGGGCGCGCGCCGTACGGCTTCGGCCACCGCCGCGAGCCCGTCGGCGATCAGCCCGTCCTCGCTCGGCGCGCCGGTCGAACCCGGATACCCGCGATAAGAGATCGCCAGCACGCCCCAGCCGGCGGTGGACCAAGGAGGGGCGGAGAACCGCGCCGCGGCAGGCTCGGGCCGCGAGCCGTTGCCGTGGAAGCTGACCACGACGCCGCATCCCGGCCGCGGCGCGCGCCACAGGGCGTGCAGGCGCTCGTCGTCGGCGGTGAGCAGGGACAGGGCTTGCGTGCCCGGCGGCACAGGCAGCCGCGCCCGCGGGCCGGCGGTGAAGGCGCCGGGATAGATCAGGCTGCGCTGGAACAGGCCGAGCGCCCCGAGCATCAACGCGAACAGGCCGAGGGCGGCGGCCGCCAGGACGAGCAGGATTCGCATGGGGCTCCGTCGCGTTTCCCGCGGGACCCTACACCGATCCGAGACGACGTCGGCATCCGTCCGTTTCCGCCTGATCCGGCCGGCGCATTGACAAAGTCCGGCGGCCCGCGGAGATTCGAACCATTCCGAGGGGGGCCCCACGACCGGGGGCTGAGAGTGGACGCGACGTCCTGACCCTTGAACCTGATCCGGCTCGTACCGGCGGAGGGACGGGAACCTGCGGCGCCTCATCCGGCGCCCGCCGCTTCATCGCATCTCCGTCGCGGCGCGCTGCATCGCCCCAATGCCGGGAGATCCGACGATGAATGCACCCGTCCTGTCCAAAGACGTCAAAGGTAGCCCCGAGACCGTGACCACGGGTCCGGTCACCGGTTCGCACAAGGTCTACGCGAGCGTGGCCGGCCGGGAGGACATCCGGGTGCCGTTCCGCGAGATCGTGCTCACCGACCCGAACGAGCCGGCGGTGCGGGTCTACGACCCGTCCGGCCCCTACACCGAGACCAACGCCCGCATCGATCTCGCCAAGGGCCTGCCGCCGGTGCGCGACGCCTGGATCGCCAAGCGCGGCTACGCCGCCGTGCAGCCGCGCGTCGTCAAGCCCGAGGACAACGGGTTCGTGCCCGCCGACAAGCTCGTGGCCCCCTGCCCCGCCGAGCGGACCATCCGCAAGGCGGAGCCCGGCCAGATGGTGACCCAGTACGAGTTCGCCCGCGCCGGGATCGTCACCGAGGAGATGATCTACGTCGCCCACCGCGAGAACCTCTGCCGCGAGCAGATGCTAGACCGAGCGCATGCCGCGCTCGCCGACGGCGAGAGCTTCGGCGCCTCGGTGCCGCCGTTCATCACCCCCGAATTCGTGCGCAACGAGGTCGCGCGCGGCCGGGCGATCATCCCGGCCAACATCAACCACACCGAGCTGGAGCCGATGGCGATCGGCCGGAACTTCCTGGTGAAGATCAACGCCAACATCGGCAACTCGGCCGTGACCTCCTCGGCGGCGGAAGAGGTCGAGAAGCTGGTCTGGTCGATCCGCTGGGGCGCCGACACGGTCATGGACCTCTCGACCGGCCGCAACATCCACAACATCCGCTCGTGGATCATCCGCAACTCGCCGGTCCCGATCGGCACGGTGCCGATCTACCAGGCGCTGGAGAAGGTCGGCGGCGACCCGCTCAAGCTCGACTGGGAGGTGTTCAAGGACACGCTCATCGAGCAGGCCGAGCAGGGCATCGACTACTTCACCATTCACGCGGGCGTGCGCCTCGCCCACGTGCCGCTCACCGCGCGGCGCGTCACCGGCATCGTCTCGCGCGGCGGCTCGATCATGGCGCGCTGGTGCCTGGCCGGGCACCGCGAATCGTTCCTCTACGAGCGCTTCGAGGAGATCTGCGACATCTGCCGCGCCTACGACGTCTCGTTCTCGCTAGGCGACGGCCTGCGGCCCGGCTCGATCGCCGACGCCAACGACGCGGCGCAGTTCGCCGAGCTCGAGACCCTGGGCGAGCTCACCAAGATCGCCTGGAACAAGGGCTGCCAGACCATGATCGAAGGGCCAGGGCATGTGCCGATGCACAAGGTCAAGGTCAACATGGAGAAGCAGCTCGCCGAGTGCGGCGAGGCGCCGTTCTACACCCTCGGTCCGCTGACCACCGACATCGCGCCGGGCTACGACCACATCACCTCCGGCATCGGCGCGGCGATGATCGGCTGGTTCGGCTGCGCGATGCTCTGCTACGTCACGCCGAAGGAGCACCTCGGCCTGCCGAACCGCGACGACGTGAAGACCGGGGTGATCACCTACAAGATCGCCGCGCATGCCGCGGACCTCGCCAAGGGCCACCCGGCGGCGCAGCTGCGCGACGACGCCTTGTCGAAGGCGCGCTTCGACTTCCGCTGGGAGGACCAGTTCAACCTGGGCCTCGACCCGGACACGGCCCGCGCCTACCACGACGAGACCCTGCCCAAGGACGCCCACAAGGTCGCGCATTTCTGCTCGATGTGCGGGCCAAAGTTCTGCTCGATGAAGATCACGCAGGACCTGCGCGCCGAGGTGCTGGCGATGGAGGCTGCGGGCGAGGTGCTGAACACCGCACCGATCCTGACGAGCGCCGAGCGCGAGGCCGGGATGGCGGAGAAGTCCCGCGAGTTCCTGGCCGAGGGCGGCAAGCTCTACGTCGACGCCGCCGAGTAGCAGTATGGGCGAACGGTCCGCTTCGACCGTTCGTTAAAAGTCTTCCGACATCGTTGCCGGTCCGTTCAACCTGGCGGACGGCAACGGTGCAGGGGACGCAAGTCTTAAGGTCTCCTTCACGCGGCGGACCTTTGCTGGACCTCATCAGCAATGTGATGAGGAGCGTGCCATGCGCGTATCCGGCCCGAGTCCGATAGCCTCCACTCCGCCGCCCTCCCCCGCCCCGGCGGTGGCGGCGAACGATCCGCGGGCGGCACCCAGCCCTCCGCTCGATCCCGCAGTCCGCCTCGACATCCGCGTCGACGGCCGGTCTCCCGCAGCTGTCCAGAATCCGAAGCCGGTCGAGACACCGCCGGCCGGGAAGACCGAGCGTCGGGTGACCGTCGACGCCGACACGAAAAGCATCGTCTACCAAGTCATCGATTCGAGCTACGGGAACGTCGTCGTCCAGTTGCCTGATCCGGCGGTCCTCAAGAGCCGTGCCTACGCGGAAGCCGCGGCGGCCAAAGCCCAGGCCGAGCGGCCCGTCGACCGCACCGCCTGAGGCGCGAACCGGACACGACGAACGCACTGATCGGAAACGAGAAAGGCCGGGCTCCAGGAGCCCGGCCTTTCTCGTTTCCACCTGCCGATTGCGTCGCCCAACCCGTCGGCGCAAGCCCAGATCCGAGGAGCCAAATTCGCCTTGCGGCCACGAAAATGGCCCCCGGAGCCGAAAGCCACAGGAGCCAGAGTCGCAACGGTGTTCCGTCGGGAAGAGGACGGCCGCCCGGATCGGGGCGGCCGCCGTGGCGCTTAGCGGAGGAGCTGCAGGACGCTCTGCTGGGCCTGGTTGGCCAGCGACAGCGCCGAGATCGTCAGCGAGTTGCGGGTCGAGAGGGCCTGGGAGTTGGCAGCCTCCTCGTTCAGGTCGGCGCTGGTGAGGTTCGACGAACCGGTCTGCAGCACGTTGATGATGCTCTTGTTGAAGCTCTGACGGTTCTGCACCACCGAGAGGTTGGAGCCGAAGGTCGAAGCCTGGGCCCGCAGCGCAGAGGAGGCGGTGGACAGCGATGAGATCACGTTGTTGGTCGCCGAATTGTCCTCGAACTCGTTGGCGCCGTTCTGCCCAAGCTTCGACAGACCCAGGCCGGCGGCGTCGAACTGGACGCCCTGAAGGTTCAGCGTCGAGCTGCCCTTCTCGTTGAAGGTCAGCTTCAGCGTGTCACCGTTCAGCAGGTTGACCCCGTTGAAGGACGAGTCCTGAGCCGTCGTCTTGATGTTGTCGAGGATCGAGTTGAACTGGCTCAGGAGCGAAGAGCGGGTGGCCTGGGAGTTCGCGTCAGCCACCGGTGCAGCGGCCGCCGAGAAAACGCTCGCGGCGGTGCCGCCGATTGCGCCACCATCAGCGGTGCTGCCGATGGTCGAGGACGCGTGGTCGTTGGTGGTCTGGATCGTCAGCTTGCCACTCGCATCCACCGTCGCCGACAGGTTGTTGGCGCTAAGCTGGGTGTTGAGCTGATCCAGCGTCTTGACCGTGCCGTTGGTACCGTCGCCGAAGGTGACGTTGACGGCAGTCCCCTTATTCAGCGATCCGAAGGTCAGCGTCTTGCCGGACAAGCCACCGGGCGTCGATGACCGGGATGCGGTGAAGGTGGTGTCGGTCCCGGCATTGCCAGCCAGGCCGAGCGCGGACAGCGCATTGCCTGTGCCGGTGATGCTGAGGTCGGAAGTGGTTCCTGTGCTGAGCTTGAGAACGCCGCCCGAGATGCTGGAGGCAGCGACGCCCGAGACGGCAGCCGGCGTGGCGGCGCCGCTAGCGATGGTGGCGGTCTGCGCGCCGGTTGCGAAATCGACGGCCTTCAGGACGTCGGCAATCGAGCCGGCCTGGAGGAAGACGGTCGAGTTGCCACTGCCGTCGGTCACGACGTTGCCGGACACGCCCGAGCCGGATGCAACGTTCGCAGCCGCCGGGGTCTGAGCGTTCTTGAACGTGATGGTCTTGCCATTCACGTTCAGGGTCGACCCGTCCTGGATCAGGCTGGAGGTCGAGGTCGAAACCGTCGCACGCGTTGCCGTCACCGTCGCCGGGTTCGAACCCGTCGCCGTGGATACACCCAGGGCCTTCAGGAGATCCGCTTTGCCGGTGACGTTGAGGTCGGAGCCGGTCGAAGAGTTCAGAGTCACGGCACCAGTCGTGATGCTCGAAACGGTCTGGCCAGAGCTCGTCGTGATCGTCGCGGCACCGGCGGTGCTGTTGACGGCGGTTTTGACGCCGCTCGCGAGATCGACCGCCGTCAGAAGGTCGCCGACCGTACCGGCGGGCGTGGTGGTCGTTCCGAGGTAGACAGTCGAGTTTCCGGTACCGTCGGTCAGGACGTTTCCGCTCGTGCCCGAGCCGGCCGGGATCGATGTGCCGGTCGGCGCGCTGCCGGCGCGGAAGGTGATGGTCTTTCCGTTCACCGAGAGCGTATCGCCATCGGCAGGCTGAGCGTTCCCCGCAAGACCCGTGGCCGTGGCGCCGCCGGAGGCGATCAGGGTTATGCTGGGGGTCAGTGCCGCCGAGCCGTCGCCCGCGGTGGCTGCAGTGCCGACCTTCGCAGCGAGCGTGCCACCAAGCGTCGTCGATCCGGTTGCAGCGGTCGTACCGCCTGCAGCACCACTGAAGATCCCGTTGCTTGAAGCCAGAGCGTTTGCATACGAGGTCGTGCCACGGAGGTCGGCAGCGGTCGCGCCGGTGATCGTGGTCGAGACGTTCGACTTTGTGGAGTAACCGATCGTGCTCTGAAGCGCCTGGTTAGCGACCGACTTCGCCGAGTCGACCAGCTTCTGCAGCGAGGTGAGGCCGGTGTTGGCGGCCTGGATCACCTGGACGCCGTTCGAGATCGAGTCGAGCAGGTTCGAGAGGTCGTTCGAGCGGCTGTCGAGGCCCTGAGAGGTGAAGAACGAGGTCGGGTTGTCGAGGGCCGAATTGACCTTCTTGCCGGTCGACAGCCGGTTCTGGGTCGTCGCCAGCAGGCTGGCGGTATCCTGGGCGACGAGGAGGTTCTGACGCGTCGCAGACGAAAGCGTGATGCCTGAAGACATGAGATTCGATCCATTCTGATCGGTGCGCCTCCCATTTTGGAGGCTGCCGCCAGAAACCACGTCCGCGTTGCCATCGGCTTAATGCGGATGGTGAAGGAATCTCTCCTCGCGAACACCGTATATCCAGCTATCTCGAATTTCGTATACGTATGAATGACTTGCCCAACGAAGAAGTGGGATGGATTTACGAAACGTTTACCCGAATTCTGCAAAGCTCGCCCGAGCGAAACCCGGGTGATCCATGCCTCTCAAGATCGAGCTAAAGCCGTTCGAGCGTTTGCTGATCGGCGGAACGGCGATCCGCAACGGATCGCGCCGCTCCAGCTTCGTCATCGAGACGGTGACGCCGTTCCTGCGCGAGAGCGACATCATCCTGGAAAGCGAGGCCGACACGGCCTGCAAGCGGCTCTACCTCACGCTGACCGTGATGTACCTCGCCTCGAACCCGCCTGAGGCCGAGGACGCCTTCGTCGTCCAGGCCACCGAACTGATGAAGGCAGCCCCGAGCATGGCCCCGTACATCCACGACATGCACGAGCATATCGCGAGCGCCGACTTCTACCGGGCGCTCAAGCGGTGCAAGGAGCTGATCCAGTACGAGCTGGAGCTCGCGCAGCGGCTCAAGGCTTGAATTTCGGTTTCACACCGAGGCAATGGTACGATCGGGGGAAAACGGATGGTCAGTCGGCGTCTTCACGGCACGACACCGTCCTGAAATGGCCACGCCTTCAAACCACTGAGGCGCTCTTTATAGAGCGGGCAAAGGCGGGAAGTCTTTTCGGACGCTTCCGGCTCCCGTCCGCAATTCAAGATGACTTGGCAGGTGTGGTCGGCCGTCGCACGGCCTTCGGCATCCGGCGGTGCGCGATCGAAGGCCATCCACGCGCGCACGGCACAGCTCGGGTCTCGTCGACCGCATCGTACCGGTCGTGCAGACCGACGCCGCGCCCCCGTCGCGGAGGCGCAGCTTATTCGGCGATCAGGTGCGCAGACCCGCGGCGACCTGCTGGTTGATGTTGATCAGCGCCGTCAGGTTCTCGGGCTTCGGTTCGACGAGGGTGTCGACGATCCGCCGGAACACGAACACCGAAAGGCCGGCGATGTTGTCCTTGACCTCGGACGGCAGCGGGTTCTCCGGAGCCGTCGCGCCGGTCGCGAGGAGCGTCCAGACCTTCTGATTGAAGTTCAGAGCCTTGTTCAGCGAGCCGCCGGCATCGTTCCAGTTGTCGCGCACCGATTCGAGCTGGCGCGCGGCCTTGATCAGCACGGCGGCTTCAGCCTCGCGCGGGCTGAGCACGCTCTGCGCGGTGCGGGCATAGGCGTTTGCAGCGAAACTCATCGATCGGCGGCTCCCCCCGCGGGCCGGCGGGCACGGAGCGCCTTTATTGCAGACCGGCGTTAACGACCTGTAAGCGCGCCGGTCACGCCGCCCGCTTCTTACCTTTCTTCTCGCGCCCCTGCCCCGGCGCGCTCTTGCCGGCGCGGGATCGATCGAGGACGAACTTGGCGTACTCGTCCATGTCACCGGCAAACGGTCTCACCGTGTTGTCGGCCGCGAGCCACAGGCGGTCGGCGACCAGCTCCATCAGCGAGCGGTCGTGGGTGATGAGGATGACCGCGCCCTCGTAATCGTTCAGCGCATCGAGCAGCGCCCGGCGGCTGTCGATGTCGAGGTGGTTGGTCGGCTCGTCGAGGATCAGGAGGTGGGGCGCCCGCATCGCCACGAGGTTGAGCAGCAGCCGCGCCCGCTCGCCGCCCGAGAGCGAATCGACCGTGGTCTCCTGCTTCTCGTAGGCGAGGCCGAAGCTCGCGAGCTTGCCGCGGCGCGCCGATTCGCTGTCCTCCGGGCGCTCGCGCCGGATGATCGCGAGCGGCGTGTCCTTTGGGTCCATCGCCTCGATCTGGTGCTGGTGGAACCAGCCGACCTGCACTCGGCCTTCGCGTGTCATCCGCCCCGAGCGGATGTCGAGGGCGCCGGCGGCCATCTTGGCGAAGGTCGACTTGCCGGCACCGTTGACGCCGAGCAGGCCAATGCGGTCGTCGATGTCGAGGGTCAGGTTCAGGTCGCGCAGGATCGCTGGGTCGTCGCCGTAGCCGACCTCGACGTCGGTGAGATGCATCAGCGGCGGCGCCAGCGGGCGCTTCGGCGACGGCAGGTGGAACGGCGCCACGTGCTCCTCGATCGTCGTCGCGATCGGTTCGAGCTTGGCCAGGCGCTTGACCCGTGACTGCGCCTGCGCCGCCTTCGAAGCCTTCGCCTTGAAGCGGTCGATGAAGCTCTGAAGATGGGCGCGCTCGGCGTCCTGCTTGGCCTTGGCCGAGAGCTGGAGCCGGGCCTTCTCGGCGCGGCGCCGCTCGAAGTCGTCGTAGCCGCCGGCGTAGAGTTCGAGTTGCCCGTTGGCGACGTGCAGGATCGAATCGACGGAGTTGTTCAGCAGCTCGCGGTCGTGGCTGATGATCAGCGCCGAATGCGGATAGCGCTTCAGCCGCGCCTCCAGCCACAGCGCGCCTTCGAGGTCGAGGTAGTTCGTCGGCTCGTCGAGCAGCAGCACATCGGGGGCGGTAAACAACGCCGCCGCCAGCGCGACCCGCATGCGCCAGCCGCCGGAGAACTCGGACATGGGCCGCTCGAGGTCGGCCACCGAGAAGCCGAGGCCCGCCAGGATCTCGCCGGCGCGGGCCGGCGCCCGGTCGGCATCGATCTCGATCAGCCGGCCGTAGATCTCGCCCATGCGCTCGGGCTCGGCGGTCTCGAGCTCGGCGTAGAGGGCGTCGCGCTCGACGTCGGCGGCGAGGATCGTGTCGATCAGGCTGACCGGCGTCGCCGGATGCTCCTGATCGACGGCGCCGATGCGCGCGGTCTTGGGCAGGAACACCGTACCAGAATCCGGCTGGAACTCGCCCAGCACGATCTTGAACAGGGTCGACTTGCCGACGCCGTTGCGCCCGACGATCCCGACCTTGGCGCCGGGCGGGATCGCCACGCTAGCCTTCGTGAAGAAGCGCCGCCCCCACATGTTGAAGGTCAGGTCATCGATCTGCAGCATGATAGGGGTCATGGGGTGGGAGCGGAGGCGCTCCCCACTCCCTACCGCACTGCAGCAAATAGTGCGAGCGACGCGGCCCTACCGTGTGGCGGCGGTGGCGATCGCCTTCGTCAGGGGCGCGGCCGGCACCGTGTTCTCCCAGAAGCGCCCGGTCTTCGCGCGCTCGAAGCCGGCTTCGTAGAGGTTGCGCATGTAGGTGGTGTCGAAGCCGTCCGGCGTGGCGAGCTTAGGCCCGTCCTCCGGGATGTAGGTGAGGTTGAAGCCGATGCCGTTCTCGCGGGCGAAGGCGTACGTTGCGGCCAACGTCTGGCGGCTGCGCGCACGGCTCGCGGTGGTGAAGGAGCGCCCGACGATCGACAGGGTGTTGTTCTGCGTCACGTCGAATTCCGGCTCCAGGCGGCCGTTGATGATGACGTAGATCCGCCCCCGCTGCCCGGTTTGCAGGCGCTTGTCGCGGAGCAGCAGGGCCTGCGGCAGGGTGAAGACCGGCGTGACCACGGAGCCGTCGACATGCAGCTCCTGGAAGGCGCGCCCGTCGGCCTGCACGTCGATGAGCTGGGGCGGGAACACCGCCGGGATGCTCGCCGACGCGGTGAGCACGTCGCGGAACAGGTCGACCGCGTTCGGCGCGCCGCTCGCGGCGATGGCGCCCATGTTCCAGATCGTGGCGCGCTGGCTGTCGAGGTTCGTCGTCACCACCAGCAGGCGGCGGCCCTTGGCGTGCTCGGCGGCGATGGCCGCGAGCAGGTCGGCGTTGACGTAGCGGCCGACGAGGTCGCGCAGGCGCCCGTCGCCGAACAGGCCGGAGCCGAACAGCACGTTCACCACGCTCGGGCTCTGCACCAGGGTACCGGCGATGCCGCTGGTGTAGATGTCAGTGAGATAGGAATCGTACGAGGTGCCGAGGAACGCGAACGGCGCGATCAGCGATCCCGTGCTGACGCCCGACACCAGCGAGAATTCCGGCCGCGTGCCCGAAGCCGACCAGCCGTTGAGCACGCCGGCCCCGTAGGCGCCGTCCCCGCCGCCGCCGGACAGGGCGAGATAGCTGAAGCCCTGGCGCTTGTTCTGGGGGGTTGCGGCCATCTCGGTGAAGGTCTCGACCGAGGCGTCGGAAAACACGCGCGCGCCGGGGATGCCTGGCACGCCGGCCACCGCCGCCTCGGCGGCCGTGTACGGAATCCTCGGCACCGAGGAGCAGGCGGCAAGCTGGGCCGCAAAAGCGAGCACGAGGCACTCGCGCAGCCAACCATATCGACGCGACATCGTCAAAAAACCCCAAGCCCGACGAGCGCCGTCACGGCAAGCGAACGAGCTTGGCCATAGTACCGTTCCTGGCCTTCGGCGGCAATGGAACCGTACGCCCACAGGTGGTGCACCAGGGTCACACGCGTGCCGTCCGGAACGCCTGGGTTCCCGTGCGGACATTGGTCGGTGGACAGCCTTCGCTCCGGTTCCCGCGCCCTTGCATCGGCGGAGAACGGTCCTGTAGGTTGACAGCGTCGCCGGATGCCTCAGGGGGGTACGGCGTCATGACCAGCGGCGCGCACGACGGGCTTCGCGCCGGCCTTGTCCCGAGCTTCGGGAGCGGCCGGATCGCGAGGACAGGTCGCGTCCGATCCGCGCCTTCACTGCCGGGGATCGAGGCAGCCCGCGGGTTCAGATCGGGAGGGGCGAGACCATGGATACCATCTTGAGTTGGACGGACGAGCGGGTGACGCTGCTGCGCCAGCTGTGGGAAGACGGCCAGAGCGCGAGCAAGATCGCGGCGCAGCTCGGCGGCGTCACCCGCAACGCGGTGATCGGCAAGGTGCACCGGCTCGGGCTGTCCGGCCGCGTGTTGAAGCCGGTCGAGGATGCGACGGCCGCCCGGCGCAAGCCCGCCCAGGAGGTCGAGATCGAGACGGCCATCGCCGTGGTCGAGGTCGAGGCGCCCGAGCCAGTAGCGATCCTTTCGCACCGGCTCGCACCGGACTTCCCCGTCCCGGCCGCCAAGCCCGAGCCCGTGGCGCTCGCCGCCTCGCAGCGGGTGACGATCATGGACCTCCGGGAATCGATGTGCCGTTGGCCGATCGGCGACCCGACCACGCCGGAATTCGGATTCTGCGGCGCGCGCTCGATCACCGGCCTGCCCTACTGCACGCACCACGCCCAGATCGCCTATCAGCCGGCGGCCGAGCGCAAGCGCGACCGCCGCGTGGCCGGCTTCCGCTAAGAGACCTCAGGGGCCGAGAAGGTCGATCAGGTAGGGGATCAGCGGCTCGTCGGCCGGCGGCATGGCGAGGTCGCGGAGGTCGCGCGGGCGCACCCACTTGATCGCCTGCCCCTCGAGCGAGCGCGGCGTGCCGTTCCAGCGACGGCAGACGTAGAGCGGCATCAGAAGGTGGAAGTCCGGGTAGGCGTGGCTCGCGAAGGTGAGCGGCGCCAGGCACGGTTCCTCGACGCGGATGTCGATCTCCTCGGCGAGCTCGCGGATGAGCGTCGCCTCGGGGCGCTCGCCCGGCTCGACCTTGCCGCCTGGGAACTCCCAAAGCCCCGCCAGCTGCTTGCCGGGCGGACGCTCGCTGACGAGCACGCGGCCATCGTGGTCGACAAGCGCCACGGCGACGACGAGGAGCAGGCGCACCGGCGCAGGCACGGCGGTGCTCATCGGCCGATCGCAAAGGTGGCGGTGACCTCGGCCGAACTGCTGATCGTCCCTGCTTCGATCGGGACGCGCTTCGGCGATGCCACAGCGCGGCTCGCCTGAAGTCCCATCGGGACGGACGTGCGGTTCGCGACGAGCGAGCAGAGGCTGCCCAGCCGCGCGCCGACGGCTTCGGCGAGCGCCGCAGCCTGCGTGCGGGCAGTGCGCGCCGCGTCGACCTGCAAGGCCGCCTCGACGCGGTCGGGATCGGTCAGCCCGAAGCCGATGGAATCGATCCGGTTGGCCCCCGCTTCGAGCGATCGTCGCAGCAGGTCGCCGAGGCGGCTCATATCGGCGAGCCGCAGGGTGACGCGGTTCGACGCCCGGTAGCCGTCGGGCTCGTCCTGGCTCGTGCCGTTCGGTCGGGTAATCGTGCGGGTAGCAGGCTCGAGCACGACCGCGGCGGTGCCGATGTCGCCGACCGGGATGCCGACCTCGCGGCCGAGCGCGACGACGCCGGCCACGCCCTTAGAGGTCGCGTCGAGGGCCGCGGCGGCGTTGCCCGCCCGCGCCTCGACGCCGACCGTCACCTCGGCGAAGTCCGGCGCCCGCGTCGTCTGAGCCCGGCCGGTGACGGTGATGCCGCGACGGCAGGCGTCGTCGTCGGCATGCGCCGGCAGCGCCGCGACGACGGGCAGGATAATGAGTGCAGTGGCGACGCGCCTCACGAGCGGTAATCCCCGTTGATCTCGATGTAGCCCTTGGTGAGGTCGCAGGTCCAAACCCGGGCCTTGCCGGCTCCGAGGCCGAGGTCGACCCGGACGACGACATCGGATTTGCGCATCACCGCGCTCGCAGCGTCCTCGCTGTAATCCGGGTCACGCGCCCCGGCGACGGCGACGCGCACGTCGCCGAACCAGATCGCAAGGCGGTCGCGGTCGGCGGGCTCGCCGGCCTTGCCGACGGCCATCACAACGCGGCCCCAGTTGGCGTCCTCGCCGGCGACCGCGGTCTTGACCAGCGGTGAGTTGGCGATCGACATCGCGATGCGGTGCGCCGAGGCGTCGCTCTCGGCGCCGCCGACCTCCACGGTGACGAACTTGCGCGCGCCCTCGCCGTCCTTGGCGACGAGCTGCGCCAGCTCGATCAGCAGGTCGTCCAAGGCCGCGCGAAAGCCTGCGAGCCGCGGGTCCGCCGCGTCCGAGACCGGGACCGTGGCGGCGGCACCGGTGGCGAACAGCATCAGCGTGTCGGAGGTCGAGGTGTCGCCGTCCACGGTCACGCAGTTGAAGCTCTTGTCCGCGCCCGCCGTCAGCATCGCCTGAAGCACCGGCTGCGGCAGCGCCGCGTCGGTGAACACGAAAGCGAGCATCGTCGCCATGTCGGGCGCGATCATGCCGGCGCCCTTGGCGATGCCGTTGATCGTCACCGCCACGCCGTCGATCTCGGCCGTGCGGCTCGCGGATTTCGGGAAGGTGTCGGTGGTCATGATCGCCCGGGCGGCGGCGTCCCAGGCCTCGGCTCCCGCGGCCGTGCGGGCGGCGCACTCGGCCAGCACGCCCTCGAACTTGGTCGCATCGAGGGGTTCCCCGATGACGCCGGTGGAGGCGACGAAGACCTCGCCCTCGGTGCAACCGGCGGCGGCGGCGGCGATCCGCGCCGTCAGCGCCACCGCGTCCCGTCCTCGCGACCCCGTGAACGCATTGGCGTTACCGGAGTTCACGACCAGCACCTGCGCCGAGCCGGCGGCAAGCGCCTCGCGGCACCAATCGACCGGCGCGGAGGGGCAGCGCGAGCGGGTAAACACGCCGGCGGCCGCGGTGCCGGCGTCGAGGCCGACATAAAGGACGTCGGTGCGGCCGGAATAGCGGATGCCGGCCTGGGCGGTGGCGAGCCCGACGCCGCGGATCGCTGGCAGGGTCGGCATTGAGGCCGGCGCGAGCGGGGAGACGGAGGGAGACTTTGCGGACGACATCGATACCCTCTCCATTCGATCGCGGCATCGCCGGCGACGGGGTCCTGTTGCCCCGCGAGCCCCGCAGCGGTCAACCGCCTGCCCGATCGGAGCGCATGCCCGCTTCCTGGGCGTGCCGGCTTGGGAATAAGGCGCAATCGCGGCGGGGGGCTTGCGCGACCGCGCCGTCCCGGCCTAGCATGCTGCGATGCAACGCGAACGCCGAGTCGAACGCGGAATGCCGCAAAACACCAGCGCACAAACGCTCGTGAACGCCCCCCAGCCCCCAGGCGGCTGTTATGGGGTCCAAGTCCTCGTCGCCGGCCGGCAGAAGCGCTGGCGGGATGAGGTATCCAATCAGATACGCCGCGCAGGCTATCAGGCCACGGCCTGTGACAGCGGTGTCGATGCCCTCACGGTTCTCGTCCTCGGGTTGCCGGTGGACGTGCTCGTCGCCGATGTCGGCCTCGAAGGCGACCTGTGCTGCTCGCGCCTCGCCGTCGAGGCCCGTGCCCTCCGGCCGGGTCTGCGCATCGTCCTGGCGAGCGACTACTATGAGGAGATGTCGGACGACGCCTCGCACCTCTTCCCGGACGCGATTCTGATTCCGCGCGACCTCCGCAACAACGCCGTCGCGAGCACCGTGCGCGAAGCGCTGGCGAGCCGGTCGGCCTGACGCCGGTTTAAGGCCACAGCACGTAGGCGATTAGCGCGAGGTTGCTCCAGCCGTGGAGCGCGATGCACGGCCACAGGCGGCCTGTGCGCCAGCGCAGCCAGCCGAGCATCAATGCCAGCGGCGCCAGCGAGACCGGGCGCGCCAAACCCCAGGCAGAGACGTGCGCCAGCGCGAAGACTAGTGCCGTGACGAGGATCGTCGCCGCGGGTGGCAGGAAGCGGCGGGCGGCGGCGAAGCCCTCGCCGCGCATCAGCATCTCCTCCGCGGCCGGCGCCAGCACCACGACGTAGCTGAGCCATACCGCGACGGCGGCAGGGCTCAGCATGGGCGAGAGCCGCACGCCGCTTCCGAAGGCGGCGCCGAACGCCTCGGCCGTCCCGGTGACCCAGGCGATGTGTACGATCGGCCAGAGCAGGAGGATCAGCAGCAGGGTGCGCGGCCGCATCCCGTTCGGGCGCTCGCGGTCCAGCGCCAGCCTGCGCCGCCAGGCGGACCCGTCGCGGCCAAGCGCCCCCGTCACGACGAGACCTGCCAAGAAGACTTGGCGGAGCACATCGACGGCGAGTTCGCGCCAGACGAGCTCGGTGGCGCCGACATAGGGACGCCGCACCGCGTCGAGGAACGGGTCGATCCCGGCGAGCAGGTCGGCGCCCACCCGCACCGCGGCCAGCGACATCAGGCTGGCCACCGCGAGGTAGAGCAGGAGCATCCCGACCAGGACGACGAGGTTCAGGGCGAGGCGCCCGGCCGCGACCCATCGCCGGCCCGGTTCGGACGGTGCGGCGGCGTCGACGGGCAGGGCGCCATGATCGGGCTTCAAAACCGCGGCGATCCCCTCTATGTTCTCTCGTCCGGTCGAAAGGCCGGAATGGCGACGAACGCTCTTGGCGACGCGCCGGTCACTTCGAACCTATCGGATCCGCTTCGTCCACCGTAGCCCCCTGCCATCGGACACGATGGCGCTGCCGGGCCGGACGACCGGGCAGGTCCGCCGGCGCGGTGGTCGGCAGGGTGTCGCGACGGCGCACGTCGGCCGCTCGGTATCCCGGCCTCCGGCGACGGAAGCCGCCTTCCTTTCTCATCCGATCTGGTACGCGTCCCGCGCGACAGGTCGTCGGGCAGACCGCACAGAGCGACCGAAGATGGCAGACGACCTGATCCGCTACGATCTCCTGGTCCAGGACGCCCTCCGGGGCGTCGTGCGCAAGGTGCTGACCGACGCCGCCCGCGAGGGCTTGGCGGGCGAGCACCACTTCTACGTCTCCTTCCGCACCGAGGCCCCGGGCGTGCGGATGTCGCAGGCACTGCGCGAGAAGTATCCGCAGGACATGACGATCGTCCTCCAGCACCAGTTCTGGGATCTCGGCGTCACCGAGCACAGCTTCGAGGTCGGGCTGTCGTTCTCGGGCGTGCCCGAGCGTCTTCTGGTGCCGTTCGATGCCCTGTCGGGGTTCTTCGACCCGTCGGTCCAGTTCGGCCTCAAGTTCGACCTGAACGAAACCGCCGAGGTCGCCGGCGAGGACGCGGCGCCGAGCGCCGCGAAGGCCGGCCCGCGCGGCGCGGCCTCCGAGCCCACCGAGATGAAGCCGAAAGCCGGAACCGGGATCGCCGCGATCGGCAGCAACGTCCCGAAGGTCATCCCCGCCCTCCCCGCGGCGCAGAACGCCAGCAAGGCGGACGAGAAGGAGCCGCGTGTCGCCGCCAAGGCCGCGAAGAAGGACGGCGACGGTGGCGAGGCGAGCGCCGAGGTCGTCAGCCTCGACGCGTTCCGCAAGAAGAGCTGAGCTGCATCGCTCCACCTGGGACCTCGCCCCTCGGGGCTTTCGCGAGGCGGAAGCTTCGAAGACGCAGTCGTGAACGGGAGCGGCGGTTCAAACATCCGGCAAGCGAACAAAAAAACTAGGACGGCAGAATTGGCTGTTGGGCCTGTTGTTCGAGGGCGGTGAGGTAGGCGTCGGGATCGCGGCGGAAGCGGGTTCGTGCGGTCCGCGCCTGCCTGCGGATGTCGAGGGATCGGCGCAGGGCC
>NZ_VRVF01000068.1:0-27358 GCF_008040045.1 Methylobacterium sp. WL8
GGGGCTCGGGCGCGTCGTGGCCGTGGCGCTCGGGCGGGCGGGCTATGCGGTCGTGCTCGCCGGGCGGCGGCAGGCGAGCCTGGATGCGGTCGCGGCGGAGATCGATGTGGCGCAGGTCGTCGAGGCGGACGTCACTGACCCCGCGTCCGTGGATCGGCTGTTCGCCCGCGTCGCCGAAGTGCATGGGCGGCTCGATCTGCTGTTCAACAATGCGGGCATCTTCACCCCGGCGGCTTCGATCGAGGCGGTGTCGCTGGCGGATTGGCGCGCCAGCGTCGAGACCAACCTCACCGGTGCCTTCCTGTGCACGCAGGGCGCGTTCCGAATGATGAAGGACCAGGATCCCCGCGGCGGGCGGATCATCAACAACGGCTCGGTCTCCGCCCACGTGCCGCGGCCGCACTCGGCGCCCTACGCGGCCACCAAGCACGCGATCACCGGCTTGACGCGCGCGACCTCCCTCGATGGGCGCCCCTACGACATCGCTTGCGGCCAGATCGACATCGGCAACGCCGCCACCGAGATGACCGACGGCTTCGCTGCAGGCGTGCGCCAGGCCGACGGCTCGATCCGCCAGGAGCCGGTGATGGACGCGCGCCATGTCGCCGAAGCCGTCCTCTACATGGCCGGGCTGCCGCTGTCGGCCAACGTCCAGTTCATGACGCTGACGGCGACGACGATGCCGTTCATCGGGCGCGGCTGAATCGCGCGTCCCGTGGCGCGTCCCACGCGGCGACGGGCTTTTGCCAAGCGGCGGCCGGGCGCCTAGAGGATGGCGCGACGGTCCCGCGCTTCCGCGCGGGCCGAACCGAATTCCAAGTGACCGACCCGAGACGCGGGTCCGAGAGCCGTTTTCACGATGCTGATGCAGCCGCAGACCAAGATCGAGGCGAAACCGGCCGCCGACCCGGTGGCGCGGCGGCGCACCTTCGCGATCATCTCGCACCCCGATGCCGGCAAGACCACGCTGACCGAGAAGCTGCTGCTGTTCGGCGGCGCGATCCAGCTCGCGGGCGAGGTCAAGGCCAAGCGCAACCGCGTCTCCACCCGATCGGACTGGATGGGCATCGAGAAGGAGCGCGGCATCTCGGTCGTCACCTCGGTGATGACGTTCGAGTATGGAGACTGCGTCTTCAACCTGCTCGACACGCCGGGCCACGAAGATTTCTCCGAGGACACCTATCGCACGCTGACGGCCGTTGATTCGGCCGTGATGGTGATCGACGCGGCCAAGGGCATCGAGGCGCGCACCCGCAAGCTGTTCGAGGTTTGCCGGCTTCGCGACATCCCGATCGTCACCTTCGTCAATAAGCTCGACCGCGAGGCGCGCGAGCCCTTCGAGCTGCTCGACGAGATCGAGAAGACGCTGGCGCTCGACGTGGCGCCGATCACCTGGCCGATCGGCCGCGGCCGCAACTTCGCCGGCACCTACGAGCTCGGCGGCAACCGGGTCCGCCGGTTCGATGCGGCCGACGACGCCGGGACCGAGTCCGTGGCAGGATTCGCCGACCCGCTGTTCGACCGGCTGCTCATAGAGAACGGCGAGGCCGACGCATGGCGCGAGGAGGTCGAGCTGGCCGAGGGCGGGCTGAAGACCTTCGACCTCGACGCGTTCCGCGAGGGCCATCTCTCGCCGGTGTTCTTCGGCTCGGCCCTGCGCAACTTCGGCGTCCGCGACCTGATCGACGGGCTCGCCCGTTTCGCGCCGCCGCCGCGCGGGCAGGATTGCGACAAGCGCACGGTCGCGCCGACCGAGCCGAAGATGACCGGCTTCGTGTTCAAGATCCAGGCGAACATGGATCCGAACCACCGCGACCGGATCGCTTTCATGCGGGTCTGCTCGGGCCAGCTCCGGCGCGGCATGAAGGCGAAGCTCGTGCGCACCGGAAAGCCGATGTCGCTCTCCGCGCCGCAATTCTTCTTCGCCCAGGACCGCGCCATCGCTGACGAAGCCTTCGCGGGCGACGTGGTCGGCATCCCGAACCACGGAACCCTGCGCATCGGCGATACGCTCACCGAGGGCGAGGACATCGTGTTTCGTGGCGTCCCGAGCTTCGCCCCGGAGCTGCTGCGCCGGATCAAGCTCACCGACGCAATGAAGGCGAAGAAGCTCCGCGAGGCGCTGCAGCAGATGGGCGAGGAGGGCGTGGTCCAAGTCTTCGTGCCGCAGGACGGCTCGGGTGCCATCGTCGGCGTCGTCGGCGCGCTACAGCTCGACGTGCTGAAAGAGCGGCTGCAGGGCGAGTACGGGTTGCCGATCGACTACGACGCGACCCGGTTCTCGGTCTGCCGCTGGGTGTCGTCGGATTCGGAGGTCGAACTCGACAAGTTCGTCGACTCGCACGGCTCGGCGATGGCGAAGGACCTCGACGGGGCGCCGGTCTTCATGGCGACCACCGCCTTCTCGCTCCGCTACGAAGAAGAGCGGTACCCGGCGGTGCGCTTCACCGACATCAAGGACTATCAGAAGCGGCAAGCATGAGGGTCTGAGCCGCTCAGCCTCGCCTTAGAACTTCCCCAGCATCGGGAAATCGACGCTGAGCGTCGATTCCGAGGCCATCGGCGCTTCGCGCTTGCGCGGCTTGCGGTTGAGCACCTGCTTCAGCTTGGTCTTCAGCACCGCCATGTCGAACGGCTTGAGGATGAAGGCGTCGGCGCCGGCCTGGTGGGCGACGTTGATGTCCTCGAAGTCGAACGACGCCTCGGTCAGGATGAAGGGCGTGTTCATCAAGTCGTCGTCGCCGCGGATCTCGCGCAGCAGGGTGAGGCCGTCCATCGGCTCCATGTCGAGGTCGGAGATGACGAGGGCGTACTTGCGCTGCCGCAGGCGCTCGAGCGCCTCGACGCCGCCGGTCACCCCCTCCACGTCCGCGAATCCGATGCGGTTCATCAGCATCACGATGAGACGGAGGAGCTTCTCCTGGTCGTCGACGATGAGGATCGGTGGCGTGTCGGTCATGACATCGTCTGCGACATGGATCCGGGAGGGAGTCGGGGATCGGACGGTCAGCTTGAGCCCGAGGTATGAAAAAACTGCTTCGCGGCACCGCGTGCGCCGAATCCGACAGTCTTGATCCCGATCAGATGAAGAGGTGGTCGATGCCCTGCTTCGACATCTCTTCGGTCTGCAGTGCGAGCGACAGCGCGTGGATCGCGCTCGCCCTGGGCGTGCCGCGCTGGAACATCGGCATCAGGTTCGCCTTGGCGAAGTGCACGTCGTTCGTGGGCGAGCGAATGCTGCTCCGGCACGAATTGACGAACTCGCGCTTGGTGATCTCGCGCCACTCGCAGATCTGCACGTCGCGGTGGCGGTCGTCGGCGAGGATGCGGTTGAAGGTCTCGTGCACCGAGGTACGCTCGCCCTCGATCACCTGGGCGGCGAAGGTCTGCTCGACCAGCAGGAAGCTGGTGATCACCGAAAACTCGTTTTTCTTCTGCGCATGCCGCGTGATCTCGCCGACTTGGCCGGCGCGGATCTGGACATCCGACGACAGGGCCAGCCGCGAGAAGTAGATCAGGTGGACGAGGCTGGTTCGCTTGGCACGCATGGGGACTCCCGTCCGGAGGACGCCGTCCCGTTCTAGCCTGTCGCCGATAAGGGCCGGTAAACGCTGCCCACCCGGCAGAAGATGCCGGGGAGGACACGTCGCGGCGGTGCGTTCCTGCCGGGTTCGGCGGTCCGCATCCAATGAAAACAACGACTTGGCCGTGGCACGCCGGTTGCGGATCGACACCCGATCGGGCGAGTGCCGTTTGGGCGCCGCCTTCCCGGGAAAGACGGCGCGTCATGGACATCTTCACCGCGTTGCAGACGGCGGTCTCGGGCCTCAAGGCCCAGTCCTACGCCATCGACAACATCTCCGGGAACATCGCGAACTCGCAGACCACCGGGTACAAGCGCATCGACACCAGCTTCGTCGACCTGCTAGCCGAGCAGACGCCGAAGCACGAGGTCGCCGGCACGGTGCTGGCGCAGTCGCAGATGACCAACAGCATCCAGGGCAACATCGCCTCGTCCAGCGTCACGACCAACATGGCCATCAACGGGGACGGCTTCTTCACGGTGATGGCCAAGACCGGCGACGCCAACGGGCAGACCAGCTTCTCCGGCACACCGGTCTACACCCGCCGCGGCGACTTCGCCCCCGACAAGGACGGCTACCTCGTCAACGGCGCCGGCAGCTACCTCCAGGGCCAGAACTACGATGCGGCGACGGGGCAGGTCTCGAGCACCGGCCCGATCAAGATCGCCAACCAGACGCTGGCGGCCAAGCCGACCACCACGATCACCTACGGCGCCAACCTGCCGGCGGCGCCGGCGACGGCTAACTCATCGACCACCAAAAGCTCGCTCTACGCACCGACCGACACCAGCGTGCTCGTCACCGACACCACCGGTGCCGCGACCGCGGGCAAGAAGGTCCTTGCCGCGAACGCGCAGGACTTTGTGAACAGCAGCATCGCGGGGCCGGCGCTCACCGCCTACACCACCACCGGCGCGCCGGTCGCGGTCAACACGCGCTGGGCGAAGATCCAGGATGCCACCACCGCGAATGCGAGCGCGACGCCGCCGACGGCGGACAAGCCGGCGATCTGGAACCTGTTCTACGCCTCCGACAGCTCCGTCGCCCTGAACAAGAGCGACTGGGTGAACGCCGGCACAGGCTTCACCTTCGACGGCAGCGGCCAGCTGGTGCAGCCGTCCGGCGGCAAGGCGACCATCACCGACCTGACGGTGAACGGGACCAACCTCGGGAGCGTCGGCCTCGCCTTCGACAAGACCACGCTGACCCAATACGCAGCCTCGTCCGGTGCGGTGACGACGAACGCGCTGACGCAGGACGGATACGCCTCCGGGACCCTGAACTCCGTCGCGGTCGGGAGCGACGGCAGCATCATGGGGGCGTTCTCGAACGGCTCTTCGGTGAAGCTCGCCTCGGTCGGGGTCGCCCGCTTCATCAATCCGGACGGGCTGAAGCCGCTGTCGAACGGCACCTACGCGCAGACGCTCGATTCCGGCGTGCCGCTCGCAGGGCTCGACGGCTCGGCGGTGGTCGGCGCCAGCAACGAATCGTCGAACACCGACATTGCGAGTGAATTCTCGAAGATGATCGTTACCCAGCAGGCGTATTCCGCCAACACGAAGGTGATGTCGACCGCGCAGACGATGATGTCCGACCTGCTCAACATCATTCGCTGAGGACCGGCCGTCCCCGCGCGGCAGTTGAGAGAGGATCGTCGGCCACATGCCCCTGAACGCGCTCCAGACGGCCACGGCGGGCCTGAAGGCGACCCAGACCGCCATGGGTCTGGTTTCGCAGAACGTCGCCAACGCGGGCACCGCCGGCTACGTCAAGCGGACGATCGCGACGGTCTCGTCGGGGCCGGGCAACTCGGGCGTCTCCGTCGGCGCGATCACCCGGAGCTTCGATGCGGCCGCGCTGAAACAGCTTCGCCTCGAGACCGCCGGCTCCGCCTACACCAGCACCAAGGCCGACATCACCGGCCAGGTCGGCGCACTGTTCGGCACGCCCGGGAGCACGACCGCACTCGACGGCCTCGTCAACAGCTTCACCGGCTCGCTGCAGAACCTCGCCGCGAACCCGACCTCGGCCGCCGCCCGAAGCACCGTGCTCAGCACCGCCTCGAACCTCGCCAACAACATCAACGGCATCGCAAACAGCGTCCAGGCCCTGCGCACCGGGATCGAGTCCAGCCTCGGCAGCCAGACCGCCAGCGCGAGTTCGCTCCTCGGCGGCATCGCCGCACTCAACGTCAAGATCCAGTCGACCACCGACGACCTGACGCTCGCCGACCTCAAGGATCAGCGCGACCAAAAGGTCACGGAGCTGTCCGGCTACCTCGACGTCCAGACTACCGAGCAGCGCGACGGCACCCTCTCGATCACCACCAGCTCCGGCGTGAACCTCGTCAGCGGGAGCACGGCGGCGACGCTCGGCTTCGACGGGCGCACCACCCTCGGCGCGAATTCGACCTATTCGACCGATCCCGACCAGCGCAGCGTCGGCACCGTCACGGCGACGACGCCCGGCGGCGGCAAGATCGACCTCGGAGCGCCGGGCGTGCTGCGCTCCGGGTCGATCGCCGCCAACCTCGAACTGCGCGACACGACGCTGCCGCAGGTGCAGCGCCAGCTCGACGACCTCGCGGGCGGGATGGCGAGCGCGCTCACCGACACGAGCACGTCCGGCACCATCGACGACACCGGCGCCACGATCGACCTCACCGGGATGCAGCCCGGCAACACGCTGACCCTCACGGTGAAAGCCGCGAACGGGTCCATGCGCAACGTCATCCTGGTCGCGTCGAAGGGCGCGACAGCGTCGGTGGACCCGAGCCAGACCGACGACGGCACCGCGATCACGCAGGCTTTCGATCCCGCCAAGGGCCTCGTCGGCGTTCAGGAAGCACTCGCCAAACTGAACCTGGGAGCCGGTGCGGCGCTGTCGGCAACCGCCAGCGGCGCCAAAGTGACCATTCTGGGCAGTGGCGGTCCCAATGTGGTCGCCGCCACCGCGACGAAGACCGTGCCGGCGAGCGCCACCGACTTCTCCTCCGCCTACCCGCAGATCGCGCTGTTCGTCGACGGGTCGAGCAAGGGCCTGTTCACCGGATCGTTCGATGCCGGCTCGCAGCTCACCGGCTTCGCGCAGCGCATCACGGTCAACCCGGGGCTGACGGCCAACACCGCGATCCTGACCGCGCCCGGCGCCACGAACACCGGGACCGGCGCCACGCGGGCGCAGTTCGCCTTCGACGCGCTGACGACCGCCCAGCAGACCTTCTCGTCGTCGAGCGGGATCGGCGGCGTCGCCGCGCCTTATAAAACCAGCGTGACCACGTTCGCGCAGGACGTCATCGCCGCGCAGGGGGCGGCGGCGGCCAACGCCGCGAACCTCGATGCCGGGCAGAGCGTGGCCCTGTCCACCGCGCAAGGGCGGTTCGCCAAGAGCGCCGGCGTCAACGTGGACGAGGAAATGTCGAACCTCATCGCCCTGCAGACGGCGTATTCCGCCAACGCCCGCGTGCTCACCGCCGCCCGCGACATGCTCGACACCCTCCTGCGGATCTGAGGGACACCATGACCACGATCAGCCCCTTCGCCGCCGGCACCTACGTCAACACGCGCTCGACTTCGCAGTTGCTGTCGCTGAAGGGCCAGCTCGACACCCTGTCGACGCAGCTCTCCACCGGCCGCACCGCCGAGACCTACGCCGGCCTCGGCGCCGGGCGCAGCACCAGCCTGACGGCGCGCGGGACCCTGAGCGCGTTGGACGGCTACGATGCCGGCATCGCCAGCGCGCAGACGCGTGTCACCCTCGCCTCCACCAGCCTCCAGCAGATCGCCAAGCTGACGGCCGACCTGCGCGGCGGCATCGCCTCGAACCTGCAGCCGGCGACCGGCACCACCGTCACGCCGCAGCTGGCGCAAGCCAACCTCGACGGTGCGCTCGATGCGCTGAACCAGAACGCGGCCGGGCAATACCTGTTCGGCGGCCGCGCCACCGACGCGGCTCCGGTGAAGTCGACGGACGTCATCCTGAACGGCGACAAGACCACGACTCCACCGCAGGACGGCCTCGTCACGCTGGTCGCCGAGCAGAAGGCGGCCGACCTCGGGACCGGCGGACTCGGGCGCCTCCAGCTCGGTGCCGTCAGCGCCGGAAACACGTTCCAGCTGTCCGAGGATCAAGGCGACGCGACCGGCGAGACCCGCGCGAACTTCGGGTTCCGCATCGCCGGGAAGCCGGCGACCACCGGGGCCATCACCGCGACGGTCGATCCGGCGCATACGGGCCTGCCGGCGACGGTGACGGGGCTCGACCATGCGCCAGTGGCCGGCGAAAGCTTTCGCGTCACGGTCAACCTCGCCGACGGCAGCCAGAAATCCTACGACCTCACGGCGAGCAGCACCGTGCCAGCGGGCTCGACCACCGCGTTCGGCGTCTTCGCCACCCCGGCCGCTGCGGCGGCCGGGGTGAACGCCTTCGCGCTTGCACAGGGCGGCACCGTCGCCAGCGTTCAGAGCGGCAACACGCCGGCCCTGAATGCGACCTTCGGCAACGGCACCTATGCCGCCTACGACATCGGCCTCTCGGGCCAGCCGGCGGCCGGCGACAGCATCACGGTCCAGCTCGCGCTCCACGACGGCAGCACGACCAGCGTAACGCTGACCGCGGGCGCGAGCGTCTCTACCGGCTCGACCACCACCTTCGCCATCGGTGCCGACGTCGCCACGACGACAGCCAACCTCAAGGCCGCACTCGGCACCGCGCTGGCTACCGCCGCCGCCGGCCCGCTCTCGGCGAGTTCGACCACGCGGGCTTCGGAGGACTTCTTCTCCGCCTCGAACGCTTCCGGACAGGCGCCGAAGCGCATCGACACGACCGGCGCGACGCCGACCTACAAGGATGCAGCCTCGACCAGCACCGTGATCTGGTATCAGGGCGACGCCGCGAACACCGACCCCCGCGCCACCGCCTCGATCCGCGCCGGGGCGAACCTCGATGTCGCGATCGGCGCGCGGGCCAACGAGGTGCCGATCCAGAAGGCGCTCGCGGGCTTTGCCGCGCTTGCCGTCGACGGCCTCGCCGACCCCAAGGCCACCACCACCCCCGGCCGGCTCGCTGCCTTGAGCAGCAAGACCTACGATCTCCTGGGCAAGGCGTCGAACGATCCGAGCCTGGTGGCGATCGCCACCGATTTCGGCCTCGCCGCCAGCACCCTGACCTCGGCGAAGTCGCAGAACGCCGCCACCCGGCTGACGTTGCAGAACGTCGTCGACGGCGTCGAGAGCGCGCCGATCCAAGAGGTGGCCGCCAAGCTGCTCGAGGTCCAGAATCGGCTTCAGGCGAGCTACCAGATCACCTCGTCGCTCTCGAAGCTGTCGCTCGTGAACTACATGAGCTGACGCGGTCGCGAACCGGATCGCTGGAAGGATTTGATCGACGCCGAGCCGCCGGCCTATCGTGGTGCGAAGGGCCGCGCCCCGCTGCCCGGCGCGGCCCTTTGTGAGCTGCGAACCGCCGGGGACGACATGTCAGAGCAGCGCCGGTCGTCGACGAGAACGGGCACCTTCGCCGGACCGCGGCGCGTCGGACTGCTCCTGGTCGGCATGCTTTCGCTGTCGCCCTGCGAGGCCCGGGATCTGGAGAAGGCGCCGGCGCGGGAGACCGCGCAGCCTTGTCCGGGATACGGCGCCGGCTTCGTGCGGACGCCGGGCGGCTCGACCTGCGTGCGGGTGTCGGGTCGGGTCCGCGCCGGCGCCGACCTCGCCATCGGCCGAGACGTGACCACGGCGCCGACGGCGGCCGGGCGCTTCGCGATCGACGCCCGCACCGAGTCCGATCTCGGCCCGGTGCGGACTTATGTCCGGATCGGCAACGGGCGCCGGTGACGCGTCTACAGGTTGCGTGAGAACGTCAGCGGCCCGCTGGCCGTGCCGCGGCCGTAAGGGGAGGGCGCCCGCGACGGTTGGCCGTAGACGCTCGGCGTGCTGGCCCGGCCGAGGTCGGCCGCGAGCGACTTGATCAACCCCTCGGACACCGTCCGCGCCGTGCCGAGCACCGCCTGGTTGGACTCCACGGCCTGCGTGAAGCGGCGGTGGGCGCCCTTCAGCAGCTCGACGCCGGCCGGCGCGAAGCGCGCGAGCGCGACCGCGTTGGCCTTGGCCACCTCGAGCCCCTGGAGGTAGGCCCCGGCGAGCGCCGCCTTGGCCTCGGCCTCCGCGAGGCCCTCGCGCAGGCGCCCGACGCGGACATGGCCGGTCTCGGCCGCGAGCACCGCCTCAAGCGCCTGCATGGTCGACATCACCGCGCCGACCAGCGCGTCGGCACCGGCGCGGTCGGCGACCCGGAAGGAGGGATCAAGCCGCACGGCCGGCCCCCGCGACGGCGCCGGCGCCGCCCTGCATCTTCATCATCTCGGAGAACACTTGGTTGGCGATGCCGACGCCGCCGCTCTTCATGATCTGGCCGGCATATTCCTTGGTCAGCATCGAGCGGTAGACGCCGCCGCCGGTGCCGTTCTCGCCGAGCGGTCCGTCGGTCCCCTCCGACTGGGTCAGCCGGTCGAGGGAGGATTCGAGGAACATCGACTCGAAGTCGTTGGCGGTCTTGCGCGCCTTCTTGGAAGCCGCCTCCGTCGAGGCCTGCGCCGTCTTCGAGGCGGTTTCGGCGATGGCGCCGGTGATGGCCTTGCCGACGCCGACGGCGGCGGAGACCGCGAAGGTTGCGAGTGGCAGCATGGTCCAGGTTCTCCGGTTCGGGTGGACGTTGGTGATCACATCAGCTCGATGTCGGCCTGCAGCGCGCCCGCGGCCTTGATCGCCTGCAGGATCGAGATCAGGTCGCGGGGACCGACGCCGAGGGCGTTGAGGCCGTCGACGAGGTCGCGCAGCGTCACGCCCTCCTTGACCAGGGCGAGCTTGTTGCCGTCCCCGGTGTCGACCTTGACGCCGGTGCGCGGCACCACCGCCGTGCGGCCGTTCGAGAGCGGGGCGGGCTGGCTCACCTGCGGCTGCTCGGTGATGGTGACGGTGAGGTTGCCCTGGGCGATCGCCACCGTGGAGACGCGCACGTCGCGGCCCATGACGATGATGCCGGATCGCTCGTCGACCACGACCCGAGCGGTCTGGTCCGGCTCGACCTTGAGCTGCTCGATCTCGGTGATGAGCCGGATCATGTTGCCGTTGTACTTGGCCGGGATCTGGATCGTGACCGTGGCCGGATCGGTCGGCTCGGCGGTGTCCGAGCCCATGAAGTCGTTGATCGCGGCCGCGATCCGCTTCGAGGTGGTGAAGTCGGGGTTGCGCAGCGACAGGCGCAGGGAGCGCGCGTCGGTAAGCTTGAACGCGATCTCACGCTCGATGTTGGCGCCGTTGGCGATGCGCCCGTTGGTGGGGACGCCGCGGGTGATCTTGGCGGCGTCGCCCTCCGCCGAGAAGCCGGCGATGGCGACCGAGCCCTGCGCTAGGGCATACACCTCACCGTCGGCGCCGAGCAGCGGCGTGACGAGGAGGGTGCCACCCTGCAGGGACTTCGCGTCGCCGAGCGACGAGACCGTGACGTCGATGCGCGTGCCCTGTGCCGCGAAGGGCGGCAGGCTCGCCGTGACCATCACTGCGGCGAGGTTCTGCGTGCGCATGGTGGCGCCGCGGGTGTTGACGCCGAGGCGCTCCAGCATCGCCTGCAGCGATTGCTTGGTGAAGGGGATGTTGTTGAGGGTGTCGCCGGTGCCGTTGAGGCCGACGACGATGCCGTAGCCGACGAGCTGGTTGGCGCGCACGCCCTCGATCTGCGCGAGATCCTTCACCCGCGAGAGCGCCATCGCCGTGCTGCCGCCGAGCACGAGCAGGGCGACCGCCAGGACGAGGCGCAGGATTTCGCGGATCTGGGCGTGGCGCTTGGGCATGCCGGGCTTCGTTGGAGTTGCGGACGTCCGGTATCCTGCCAGCGCCGTGCCACCTCCGCGCAAAATCTAAGTCTTTGATCCAATACGATTTTGTGAGAACGAAGCCTGGCCTGGAGCGCTCGCGTCCCTCGCGTTTCCTGCCGACCCGGCAGGTTCTGCCGAGGCATTTACCCGGTGTTAACCCTGCCGACCGGAAGGTCGGCTCGGGCGCATTCCGCCCGTAGGGTCAGCGAAGCGATGCGCGTCGAGAACCGTCCGGGGGCCGTGGGGACGACCTCCGTCGGGGGCACGCGCAAGGGCGAATCCGGTCCGAGCTTCCAGGTCGGCGCCGGGCCGGGCGCGCAACGCAGCGCCGGCACGGGCGCCACGACCACGCTTGCCGGCCTCGACGCGATGTTGATGCTGCAGGGCCAGCCCGACACCCCACACGAGCGCCGCCGCCGTTCGGCCAGGCGGGGCCACGACCTGCTCGACGGGCTCGACCGGCTCAAGGCGTCGCTCCTGTCCGGCCGGGTCGCGACCCACGAACTCCTTACCATTGCCGGCCGCCTCTCCGAACGCGCCGAGTCCTGCGGCGACCCGCGCCTCGACGGGCTGATCGCCGACATCGAACTGCGCGCGGCCGTCGAGCTCGCCAAGGTCGAAGCCGCTCGCGGCGCCTGAACGCCGCGCAGGGTTGACCCCACGGTGCACCCATGGCTCATACCGTCGCTGGCACCCCTGACTCCGTAGCTCAGCTGGATAGAGCAGCCGCCTTCTAAGCGGCAGGTCGAAGGTTCGAGCCCTTCCGGGGTCGCCACGCCAACCTGCTCACCAGCGACCGCGTCCCGGCGCTCACACCGACCCGACCTCTTCGAGATCGAGCGTCAGGGTGGCGCGCAAAACGACCTTGCCGTTCTGGTCCCGGACGATTGCGAGGTAGTCCTGGCGGTCGGTGACCGCATCGAGCAGTTGTGCCACCCGCCGCATCACCTGGACCAACCTGGCTTGCGCCGCCGTGATGTCGGGCAGGTCGAAGCCCTGGGTGTCGCGAACGAAATTCGTTCCGTCGTGAAGGTCGATGTAGAACAGCGGCATCCGACGCACCTACCGTGGGAACCGCCTGCTACGTACACCGAGGGGTGGTTGCGAGGTACGGCTACGTAGTCGCAGGTTGCATCATAGGCTTCGCTCGATGCGTTCCTCGATCTGGGACAGAGAGAGCGCGACTTGCCGCGGTGGACGCTCGCGAATGCCGCCGGTCGGTCGGCTTCTGCACCGGCGTTCGCGACACCATCCCGCAACAAATCTCTTGAACTTTCGAAGGGCGCTTTCGTGAGCTTCCGCGTTCTTCAGGCCGAAGGGCCGCGTTTCGCGTGCTCGGGGGTAGCAGGCCTAATGGGTTTGGCGCGATGACGGATGCACGCCTCGACGAGGCTCGAGCCCGACTGCTCACCGTTTCCGACATGCCCGGCTTGGTTGTGGCCCTGCGTGAGACGGCGCGTTCTATCGCGGAGTCCGACGGGATCGCCGTGGTGCTGCGGGACGGCGACTTCTGCCACTACGTCGCCGAGGACGCGATCCGCCCGCTCTGGCGCGGACGTCGGTTCCGCCTGGAGGCGTGCATCTCCGGTTGGGTGATGCTGAACCGGCAGATGGCGGTCATCCACGACATCGAAGCAGATACTCGCCTTCCTGTCGCGGCGTATCAATCCGCCTGGATGCGCAGCCTGGTGATGATGCCGATCGGCTCGCCGGAGCCCTCGGCCGCGCTCGGTGCCTATTGGAGCGCCTGGGTCGAACTCGACGACGGCACGGTCGGACGCCTGCAGGCCTTGGCCGACATGGCGACCGAGACCATGGTGCGGCTGCAGGCGGCCGACTACGCCGTCGTCCCCCGCGAGCCGGCGCTCAGCGCTTGAGCGCGGCGCCTAAGATCGAATCCGGTCTCGTGCCGGAACGTCGCATCCTACCCTGGGTTGGTCGAAGCGTGCATCACGCCAACCACTAGGGAGAAACGCCATGAAAGCGCTCACGCTCGCCCTCGCCGGAACGCTGCTCCTCGGATCGGTCGCCCTTGCCGCCGAGGGTGGTTCGGACACCACCAAATCCGGCACCATGAACAGCACAGGCCCGAACGATGCCGGCGCGGGCTCGTCCCCGGGCGCGGCAGGCAGCGGACCGACCACCGGCGACAAGAGCCGCTCCGGCACGTCCAACAGCACCGGCGCCAACGATGCCGGCGCCGGCTCGACGCCGGGCGCATCCGGCAAGGGCACCAGCGCGCCCACCCGCTGAGAGCGGGTTCGCCCCGTGGGATCGGTCGGCCGCCCGACTGATCCCGGCTGCCAAAGCACTTTTGCGAGACCGAACCTCGGCGCTGCGGGAGGCGGCACACGGAGCATTGGAGTGCCGAACAGGCTTCGTAATCGCGATTCCTATTGATCGACACGGACGCGTGTTCCGGACAGCGCCTGGAAAACCGAAACCATCGCGCTCCCCGATCGCCGACGAGGCGATACGATGTCGTGTGTGCGGAACCGTCCGACGGGGAACGCTCCCTGACAGACGACGTTCTAGCGGGGAAGCGCGGCTGTTCGCGCCCGGGTTCTCTCAGCATGCCTACGCCCTCCCCCGGTCCCCGAAGCGCGTCGTCGGAGGACGGGTCGGTCGTCTGGATGCTGATGCTGGGTTCGGCGCTGATCGCCCTCGTGGCGGCGCAGACGCGGAAGGGCATGCCGGAGGCGACCGCCACCGCGGATCCAGCTTTCGAGCCGCGGCCGCAGCAGCGGGTCGCGCCGAACGGGCAGGCCGGCGCCCGGTCGCATTCCGGCCGGTCGGCGCAGCGCGTCGCCGACACCCAGCCCGAGCGCGGCCGGGCCGCCACCGATCCCACCCAGATCACGGCCGCCGGCTGGAAGGACGTCGCGGTTCGCACGTTCCTCGAGTTCAACAAGGACCGCGTGCTGTCGGTCGCCGCAGGCGTCACCTTCTACACCCTGCTGTCGCTGTTTCCGGCGGTGGCGGCGCTCGTCTCCTGCTACGGGCTCTTCGCCGACGTGAACGTCATCAACGATCACCTCGCCAGCCTGCAGGGCGTGCTACCCTCGGGTGCGATCGAGATCATCGGCGACCAGGTCAAGCGGATCGCCGCCAAGGGCGGCGGCACCCTCGGGTTGACGTTCTTCACCAGCCTTGTGTTGTCGTTGTGGAGCGCGAACGCCGCGATGAAGGCGATGTTCGACGCGCTGAACGTCGTCTACGAGGAGCAGGAGAAGCGCAGCTTCGTCATGCTGAACCTGCGCTCGCTCACCTTCACCGTCGGCGCCCTGGTGTTCACGATCTTCGCGCTCGGCTCGATCGTGGTGCTGCCGGTGGTGTTCAACTTCATCGGTCTCAGCGAGGGCGCCTGGTATGTCGCGGCCCTGCGCTGGCCTGCGCTGGTGGTCGTGCTGCTCGGCGGCCTGTCGCTGCTCTATCGCTACGGCCCGAGCCGCGAGCGCGCCCGCTGGCGTTGGGTCGGGGTCGGCAGCGTCGTGGCTGGCCTGCTCTGGCTCGTGGCCTCGCTGCTGTTCTCCTGGTACGTCTCCAGCTTCGGCAATTACAACGAGACCTACGGCTCGCTGGGCGCCGTGATCGGCTTCATGACGTGGATCTGGATCTCCTCCACGATCGTGCTGCTCGGCGGCGAGATCAACGCCGAGATCGAGCATCAAACCGGTCAGGACACCACCACGGGACCCGCCCTGCCGCTCGGCGAGCGCGAGGCGCGCATGGCCGACACCGTCGGCGCGGCGGCGTGACCGGCTCGCAGGCGCGGCCGCCCGGCCCCATATCGCGCCGACATCCACAAGCGGAGGATACGATGAGCGGATCGGATACGATGTCGGCGCCGGAGGCGCGGAGCGAGGCCGAGTGGAAGGCGACGCTCACGCCCGAGCAGTACCGGGTGCTGCGCGAGCACGGCACCGAGCGCGCCGGCACGAGTTGCCTGCTCGCGGAAAAGCGCCCGGGCACCTTCACCTGCGCCGGATGCGGCACGCCTCTCTTCGTCAACGAGACCAAGTTCGAATCCGGAACCGGCTGGCCGAGCTTCTTCGAGCCGCTCCCCGGCGCAGTCGAGACGCAGGTCGATCGCAGCCACTGGATGGTTCGCACCGAGGCGCATTGCGCCCGCTGCAAGGGGCATCTCGGCCACGTCTTCGACGACGGCCCGGCGCCGACGGGCCTCCGTTACTGCATGAACGGAACATCCCTCGCGTTCACGCCGAAGGAGCCGGCCTCGGGAACGGTCTGAGGTAGGATAACAAGCGTCATCCAAGGTCTTGCGGCGTCCCGGTCTTGATTTCGTCGGCTTTTTGCTTAGTCCCTAAGCGGATCGACGGGCGGCGAAGGCCCTTTCCTTGGCGGACGACAGGCACGCGCCGCCAGGATCGACGCGCGGGACGGCCGGGCGTTTTAACGCTTCGCCCGGCCTCCCCTGCGGTCTTCCCCGCACGAAGCAGTACGGGCGGCATCTCCGGCGGTCGCCGGAGCGTCCTTGAGCGGAGGTTGAGTATGAGCGTCGTCCGGCGGTTTCTCGTGGCACCGGCCCTGGTGCGTCTGATCCGCAAGGAGCGCGGCGGCGGCCGGATCACCGAAGGCTACTTTGCACCCCAGGGCGGGCGGACCTCGTTCGTCCGGGTCGACGGGCAGCAATGCCACCTCGTCCTGGTGACCAAGGATGCACAGGGTGCGGCCGCCGAGGAGCGGACCGACGTTCCCCGCGCCCACGGCGACGCGCTGCTCGACGTCTGCTCCGGCAAGGCCGCCTACGACCGCACCGCGGTGTCGCTCGGCGCGAAGGAGGCGATCATCGACCGCTACGTCAGCCCGGGCAGCCTCGATCTGGTCAGCGTGAGCTTCGACGAGCCCGGCGAGGCCGCGGCCTTCAGCGCCCCGGCTTGGTTCGGCCGTGACGTGACGGACGACGCCACGTTCGATCGCCAGGCGCTGGCGCTCCAAGGCATCCCGTCCACGGGCGAGATCGGCCTGAGCAACGCGGCGCTCGACGCCGTCCTCGATCTGATCGAGCCGCGCTTCGGCTTCGGCCGCTACGGCGCGAATGCGCGGACCGGCGACAAGCCGGCCGAGAAGGACGGCGTCGTCGACGCGCTGCGGCGGATCGCGGGTTCCGGCGCGCCGGCTGTAGCAGCGGCAGTTGCCGCCGCGCCCGTCGTCGAGGCGCCGCCCACTCCCGAGCCCGCGGCCCCGGAGCCGGTCGCGTCCGAACCCGAGCCCGCCCCGGCGCCGGCACATGTCGCGTCGGCCGAGCCTGAGCACGCCGCCGAGGCCCAGCCGCAGGACGCGCGGATCGACGACGTGATCGAGAGCCTGTCGCAGGCACTCGGCGCGGCGATCCAGCAGCCGCCGCAGGAGCCCGCGGGCGACGATCCGGCCTCGACCTTCGAGCGCTGGACCGTCCGTCCCCGTCGGAATCAGCAGACCTGAGCGATAGACCGCTTTTACACTGATCGTTCGACGTCCGAGGACCGTCGCCGCAGCTGCGGCGGCGGTCTTCGCCGTTCGGGGCCGCCGCTACGGGTCAGCGACGGATGACGACGCTCGCCCCGCCGTAGCTCCTGGCCAGGCTGAACAGGCGGCTGGCATGGCCGGGCGCCAGGCGGACGCAGCCGTGGCTGGCGCGGCGGCCAAGCTGCCCGACCGAGTAGGTGCCGTGGATCGCGTAGCCGCCGCGGAAGAACATGGCGTGCGGCATCGGCGAGCCGTGATACTTGTGCGAGCGCCACATCGGCGCCATCAGCCCGACCCGGAAGTTGCCGTTCGGCGTCACGTAGCCGCTACGCGCCGTCGAGACCGGCCAATCGTGCGAGAGCGCGCCGTTGACGTAGACGCGCATGCGCTGGCGGGACTGGTCGACCTGAGCCACGATCCCGGCGCTTGCCGGCAGGGTGAGGGCAAGGCAGAGGAGGCCGCCGGCGGCGGC
Source organism: Methylobacterium sp. WL8 (assembly GCF_008040045.1). Lineage (NCBI taxonomy): Bacteria > Pseudomonadati > Pseudomonadota > Alphaproteobacteria > Hyphomicrobiales > Methylobacteriaceae > Methylobacterium > Methylobacterium sp. WL8. Next base: position 17,399 of record NZ_VRVF01000068.1, read on the forward strand.
GAGGGCGGCACGGATCTGGGGCACGATGAAGCTCCGGCAATCAAGCAATCCGGCCGATGGACGACACCGTCCGGCGTCGATGTCGACGCGACCGCTACGACTTCAGTGCCCCCTGTACTCTGCCGCGAAAAGGCCGTTTTTCCTGGAGGAACAGGTTTTTGTCACGGGTTCGGCGTGTGGAAATACTCAGCCGCCGTTGAGGCTTGGAGCCAACTTCGCTAGCCTCCGGCAAAATGGGAGGGTGCACGGCAAGCGTGCACGGGCGGAATCATGGCGCAGGCGATGCACGGTTCGACGAGCGTGGCGGGGACCGCGAAGGCGGTCGCCCCGGAGCCCTGGTACAAGGTGCTCTACATCCAGGTGCTGATCGCGATCGCGCTCGGCATCCTGCTCGGCTACGTCGACCCCGGCTGGGGCAAAGCGATGAAGTGGCTTGGCGACGGCTTCATCGCCCTGATCAAGATGATGATCGCGCCGATCATCTTCTGCACCATCGTGCACGGCATCGCCTCGATCGGCGACCTGAAGAAGGTCGGTCGCGTCGGCCTCAAGGCGTTGATCTATTTCGAGGTCGTCTCGAGCTTCGCGCTGCTGATCGGCATCGTCGTCGGCGAGGTCGTCCGGCCGGGCGCGGGATTCGGCGCCGACCTGTCCAAGCTCGACGCTAAGGCGGTCGAGAGCTACGCCAGCAAGGCTGCCGCCGACTCCACCATCGCGCACATCCTGGGCCTCATCCCCAAGAGCTTCTTCGACGCGATGGCCACCGGCGACCTGCTCCAGGTGCTGCTGATCTCGATCCTCACCGGCTGCGTGCTCACCGGAATGGGCGCGAAGGGCGAGGCGATCACCAACGGAATCGACGCCGCCGGCCAGGTGTTCTTCCGCATCATCGGGCTGATCGTGAAGCTCGCCCCGATCGGGGCCTTCGGCGCGATGGCCTTCACGGTCGGCCAGTACGGCATCGGCAAGGTCGTCGACCTCGCCTGGCTCGTGGGCACCTTCTACACCACCTCGCTGCTGTTCATCTTCGTCGTGCTCGGCGGCATCGCGGCGTTCTGCGGGTTCTCGATCTTCAAGTTCCTCGCCTACATCAAGGACGAGCTCCTGATCGTGCTCGGCACCTCCTCGTCGGAGACGGTGCTGCCGCACATGATGACCAAGATGAAGCGCCTCGGCGCCTCGGACTCCGTCGTCGGCCTGGTGATCCCGACGGGTTACTCGTTCAACCTCGACGGCACCAACATCTACATGACGCTCACCACCCTGTTCCTGGCGCAGGCGGTGGGTGCGGACCTGACCTTCGGCCAGTACGCGACGATCTTCCTCGTGGCGATGCTGACCTCGAAGGGCGCCTCCGGGGTCACCGGCGCCGGCTTCATCACCCTGGCCGCGACGCTCGCCGCGATCCCGGGCACCCCCGTCCCGGTGGCGGCGATGACGCTGGTGCTGGGCGTCGACAAGTTCATGTCCGAGTGCCGCGCCCTGACCAACCTCATCGGCAACGGCGTCGCGACGATCGTCGTCTCGCGCTGGGAAGGCGAGCTGGACAAGGCCAAGCTCAACCAGGTGATGGCGCACCCGATCTCCATCGGCACGCACATCTCCGACGAGACGCCCGAGCCGATGACGGTCCAGAGCGGCCCGGCCGCGCCGAAGATCGCCGCCGCGGAGTGAGCGGGTCGCGCACCGGGGCGGTCTTCCGCCTCGGGATCGATCTCGGAGGCACGAAGATCGCCGGCATCGTCCTCGATGCCGGCGGTTTCGTTCTGGCGGAGGCTCGGGTGCCGACGCCGCGGAACGACTATGCCGGCACGGTGCGGACGGTCGCGGAGCTCGTCGCCCGGCTCGAGGTGGAGGCCGGCTCGCCCTGCACCGTCGGCGTCGGGATGCCGGGGGCGATCTCGCCGGCGACCGGCCTGGTGAAGAACGCGAACTCGCACTGGCTCAACGGGCGGCCGTTCGGCGCCGACCTCGAAGCCGCGTTCGGGCGTCCCATCCGCATCGAGAACGACGCCAACTGTCTCGCGGTGTCCGAGGCGGTGGATGGCGCGGGCGCCGGGTCGAGCCTCGTCTGGGCTGTGATCCTCGGCACCGGCGTCGGCTCCGGCATCGCCTGGGACCGCCGGCCGCTCGCCGGCCGCGGCCGCATCGCCGGCGAGTGGGGTCACAACCCGCTGCCGAACCCGGACGACGACGAGCGGCCCGGGCCGGCCTGCTATTGCGGGCGCCACGGCTGCATCGAGACCTGGGTGTCGGGGCCGGCGCTCGCCGCCGACCATGGCCGCCGCACCGGCATCACCTGCTCCGGCGAGGCCGTCGTCGCGGCGATGCGCGCAGGCGAGGCCGGCGCGCGGGCGAGCTTCGCCGCCTATCTCGACCGGCTTGGCCGCGGTGTCGCCCACGTGGTCAACATCCTCGATCCCGACGTGGTCGTGATCGGCGGCGGCCTCTCGCGGGTCCCGGAACTGATCGGCGGACTGCCGGCGGCGACCGCGCCGCACGTGTTCTCGGACCGCTTCGACACGCCGATCCGCGAAAGCCTGCACGGCGACGCCTCGGGCGTGCGCGGCGCTGCGTGGCTGTGGGATGCCGAATAGGCGTCGTGCTTAAGAAAAGGCGCTTGCCACAAGATGCGATCGAACATAAAGATATCTTTATGTCTCATGATCGCGCCCAGACGACGGCACCGGTCTCCTTCCCCGACGCCCTCGGTGTGCTCCGGGCGGCGGCTGAGGAAACGCGCCTGCGCATCCTGGCGCTGCTGTCGGAGGGCGAGCTCTCTGTCTCCGACCTCACCGACATCCTCGGCCAGTCGCAGCCGCGGATTTCGCGCCACCTCAAGCTTCTCGTCGAGGCCGGGCTGATCGAGCGCCACCGCGAAGGGGCTTGGGCGTTCTTCCGCTTGTCCGAGACCCGGGCCGGCCTCGTCGATCCACTGATCGCGGGGCTCGCACGCGACGGCGCACCGCTCTCCGAGGATCGCGCCCGGCTCGATGCGGTCCGCAACCAGCGGGCGGAAACCGCCAAGACCTTCTTCGCGCGGCTCGCGCCGAAATGGGACGAGCTGCGCTCGCTCCACGTGCCCGAGGCCACCGTCGAGGCGGCTGTTTTGGCGGCGCTCGGTCCGCGCCCGGTCCGCAGCCTGATCGATCTCGGCACCGGCACCGGGCGGATGCTCGGGCTGCTGGCGCCGCTCGCCGCCCGCGCGACCGGCCTCGACTCGAGCCACGCCATGTTGTCGGTCGCCCGCGCCAACCTCGAGCGGATGGGCCTTTCGCGGGTCGATTTGCGCCAGGGCGACATCCACGCGCCGCCCTTCGCCCGCGGAAGCTTCGACCTCGTGGTGGTGCATCAGGTGCTGCATTACCTCGACGAGCCTGGGCGCGCCTTGCGCGAGGCGGCCCGCCTCGTGGCGCCGGGCGGTCGGATGCTGGTGGTCGACTTCGCGCCGCACGACTTGGAGTTCCTACGCGAGTCGCAGGCTCACCGCCGCCTGGGCTTTGCCGCCGACCAGGTCTCGGGCTGGCTGTCCGAGGCCGGGCTCGACACCGAGGTGACCCGCGACCTCGCTCCGACGGACCGAGCCCAGCTCACCGTCACCCTCTGGCTCGCGGCGGACCGCCGCGCGATGCCCGAGGCCATCCGACCCGAGCGCGCCGTCGCCTGAGGCGGCCAAATATCCGTGACGATCGTCTGAACCGAACGACATCGAGGACGAAGCCCATGCCGAACGCCATCCGCCACCGTGCCAGCCGCGACGGCTACCACCCGATCCGCGTCTCGATCGAGTTCTTCCCGCCGAAGACCGAGGAGATGGAGAAGATCCTTTGGTCCTCGATCGAGCGCCTGGCGCCGCTCGGGCCGAAGTTCGTCTCGGTGACCTACGGCGCAGGCGGCTCGACCCGCGAGCGCACCCACAACACCGTCGCCCGCATGGTGACCGAGACCGGCCTCAAGCCGGCCGCCCACCTCACCTGCGTGGACGCGACCCGCGACGAGATCGATGCGGTGGTGCAGTCCTACTGGGATGCCGGCGTGCGCCACATCGTGGCGCTGCGCGGCGACCCGGCCGAGGGCGTCGGGCACGCCTACCGTCCGCATCCCGGCGGCTACGCGCAGACCTCGGACCTCGTGGCCGGCATCAAGCGGATCGGCGACTTCAAGGTCTCGGTCTCGGCCTATCCCGAGAAGCACCCCGAGGCCGCTTCGCTCGACGCCGACATCGACGCACTGAAGGCCAAGGTCGACGCCGGCGCCGACCAGGCGATCACGCAGTTCTTCTTCGAGAACGAGGTCTACCTGCGCTACGTCGACAAGGTGCGCGCCGCCGGCATCGACATTCCGATCATCCCCGGCATCCTGCCGGTGCAGAACTTCAAGCAGGCTGCCAACTTCGCCCGCCGCACCGGCGCCTCGGTGCCGTACTGGCTGGCGGCGCGGTTCGAGGGGCTTGAGGGCGACGTCGAGACCCGCCGGCTGGTGGCGGCGGCCGTGGCGGCCGAGCAGGTGCTCGATCTGGTGGACGAGGGGGTCAACGACTTCCACTTCTACTCGATGAACCGCTCCGACCTCGTCTACGCGATCTGCCATCTCCTTGGCCTGCGTGCCCAGGCGCCGAAGGTGATGGCGGCGAAGGCCGCCTGACGGCTCGACCGCTCCGTCATCCCGGGGCGCCGCAGGCGAGCCCGGGATCCAGACGCTCCGACCTTGCCGAAACGACTTCGACGACAGCCGAAACCGACCTTCCGGACCCGTCGCGGTTCTGGATTCCGGGCTCCGCTGCGCGGCCCCGGAATGACGAGTGAGACATCCATGACCGACCTCCGCCCCGTCGACGGCACCGAAATCGAAGCCGCCCTGCGCCAGCGCGCCAAGGAGAAGATCCTCGTCCTCGATGGGGCGATGGGCACCGTGATCCAGCGCCTCGGCTATGGCGAGGCCGACTTCCGGGGCGAGCGCTTCGCGGACCATTCCCACGACCAGAAGGGCAACAACGACCTCCTGATCCTGACGCAGCCCGACGCGATCCGGCAGATCCACCTCGACTACTTCCTGGCCGGCGCCGACGTCTGCGAGACCAACACCTTCTCCGGCACCACGATCGCGCAAGGCGATTACGGCATGGAATCGGTGATTCACGAGCTGAACGCGCAAGGCGCGCGGCTCGCCCGCGAGGCCGCCAAGCTCGCCGAGGAGAAGGACGGCCGCCGCCGGTTCGTCGCCGGCGCCGTCGGCCCAACCAACCGCACGCTGTCGATCTCGCCGGACGTGAACAACCCCGGCTACCGCGCCGTGACCTTCGATCAGGTCAAGCAGGCCTATGCCGAGCAGGTCCGCGGCCTGATGGACGGCGGCGCCGAGCTGATCCTGATCGAGACCATTTTCGACACCCTCAACGCCAAGGCGGCGATCGCGGCCACCTGGCAGGTGTTCGACGAGCGCGGCGTCAAGCTACCGATCCAGATCTCCGGCACCATCACCGACCTGTCCGGGCGCACCCTGTCTGGCCAGACCCCCGAGGCGTTCTGGAATGCGCTGCGCCATTGCCGGCCGCTGACCTTCGGCCTCAACTGCGCCCTCGGCGCCCGCGAGATGCGCGGCCACATCTCCGAGCTCTCCCGCGTCTGCGACACGCTGGTCTGCGCCTACCCGAATGCCGGCCTGCCCAACGAGTTCGGCCTCTACGACGAGAGCCCGGAGGCGATGGCCAAGCTGGTCGCCGAGTTCGCCGAGGGCGGCATCGTCAACATGGTCGGCGGCTGCTGCGGCACCACGCCGGACCACATCCGCGCCATCGCCGAGGCCGTCGCCGGCAAGACGCCGCGAGCGATCCCGACGATCGCGCCGCTGATGCGGTTGTCCGGCCTGGAGCCGTTCACGCTGACGAAGGAGATTCCCTTCGTGAACGTCGGCGAGCGCACGAACGTCACCGGCTCGGCCAAGTTCCGCAAGCTCGTCACGGCAGGCGACTATGCGGCGGCCCTCGACGTGGCACGCGACCAAGTCGCGGCCGGCGCCAGCATCATCGACGTCAACATGGACGAGGGCCTGCTCGATTCCGAGAAGGCGATGGTCGAGTTCCTCAACCTCGTCGCCGCCGAGCCCGACATCGCCCGCGTGCCGGTGATGGTCGATTCCTCGAAGTTCCACGTCATCGAAGCCGGCCTCAAGTGCATCCAGGGCAAGGCGATCGTGAACTCGATCTCCATGAAGGAGGGCATCGAGAAGTTCATCGCCGACGCCAAGGTGTGCCGTTCCTACGGCGCGGCCGTGGTGGTGATGGCCTTCGACGAAGAGGGGCAGGCCGACACGCTGGAGCGCAAGGTCGAAATCTGCACCAAGGCCTACAAGGTGCTGACCGAGGAGGTCGGCTTTCCGCCCGAGGACATCATCTTCGATCCGAACGTGTTCGCGGTGGCGACCGGCATCGAAGAGCACAACGGCTACGGCGTCGCCTTCATCGAGGCCACCCGCATCATCCGCGAGACGCTGCCCCACGCCCACATCTCGGGCGGCATCTCGAACCTGAGCTTCGCCTTCCGCGGCAACGAGCCCGTGCGCGAGGCGATGCACGCGGTGTTCCTGTACCACGCGATCAAGGTCGGCATGGACATGGGCATCGTGAACGCGGGCCAGCTCGCGGTCTACGACCAGCTTCCGGCGGAGCTGCGCGAGCTGTGCGAGGACGTGGTCCTCAACCGGCGCGACGATTCCACCGACCGCCTGCTGGAGTCGGCCGAACGCTTCAAGACCGGCGCTTCGGCCCAGGCCAAGACCGCCGACCTGACCTGGCGCGAGAACACGGTCGAGAAGCGCATCGAGCATGCGCTGGTCAACGGCATCACCGAGTACATCCTCGCCGACACCGAGGAGGCGCGCCAGGGCGTCGAGCGCCCGCTCCACGTCATCGAGGGGCCACTGATGGCCGGCATGAACGTGGTCGGTGACCTGTTCGGCTCCGGTAAGATGTTCCTGCCGCAGGTGGTGAAGTCCGCCCGCGTGATGAAGCAGGCGGTAGCCTACCTCGAGCCGTACATGGAGGCGGAGAAGCTCGCCAACGGCGGCGACGGCAAGCGCCGCGCCGCCGGCAAGGTGCTGATGGCCACCGTGAAGGGCGACGTCCACGACATCGGCAAGAACATCGTCGGCGTCGTGCTGGCCTGCAACAACTACGAGATCATCGATCTCGGCGTGATGGTGCCAGCGGCCAAGATCCTCGACGTCGCCCGCAAGGAGAACGTCGACATCGTCGGGCTGTCCGGGCTGATCACGCCCTCGCTCGACGAGATGGTGCACGTCGCCGCCGAGATGGAGCGCGAGGGCTTCGACGTGCCGCTGCTGATCGGCGGCGCCACCACCAGCCGCGTCCACACCGCGGTGAAGATCCACCCGTCCTACCAGCGGGGCCAAGCGATCTACGTCACCGACGCCAGCCGCGCGGTCGGCGTAGTGTCGAGCCTGATCTCCAAGGAGACCCGCGGCGGCGTGATCGAGAAGGTGCAGGCCGAGTACGCCAAGGTCGCCGACGCCCACGCCCGCTCGGAGCTCGACAAGCAGCGCCTGCCGCTCGCCAAGGCCCGCGCCAACGCCTTCAAGATCGACTGGACGGAGTACGCACCGAAGAAGCCGAGCTTCACCGGCACCCGCGTCTTCGGCGCCTACGAGGTCGCGGACCTCGTGCCCTACATCGACTGGACGCCGTTCCTGCAGACCTACGAGTTCAAGGGCCGCTACCCGGCGATCTTCGAGGATCCGAACCAGGGGCCGGCGGCGAAAGCCCTGTTCGACGACGCGCAGGCGATGCTGAAGCAGATCGTCGCCGAGCGCTGGTTCAACCCGAAGGCGATCCTGGGATTCTGGCCGGCCAACGCGATCGGCGACGACATCGCCCTCTACACCGGCGAGAGCCGGTCCGAGCAACTCGCCACCTTCCACGGCCTGCGCCAGCAGCTGTCGAAGCGCGACGGCCGGCCGAACACCTGCCTGTCCGACTTCGTCGCGCCGGCCGAGACCGGGATCGCCGACTACGTCGGCGGCTTCGTCGTCACGGCGGGCCTGGAAGAGGTGCGGATCGCCGAGAAGTTCGAGCGAGCCAACGACGACTACCGCTCGATCCTGGTCAAGGCGCTCGCCGACCGCATCGCCGAGGCCTTCGCCGAGCGCATGCACGAGCGCGTGCGGCGCGAGTTTTGGGGCTATGCGCCGGACGAGACCTTCGCGCCAGAAGACCTCGTGCGCGAGGAATACGACGGCATCCGCCCGGCCCCGGGCTACCCGTCGCAGCCCGACCACACCGAGAAGGTCACCCTGTTCGACCTGCTCCAGGCCGAGCGCCGCATCGGTGTGAAGCTCACCGAATCCTACGCCATGTGGCCTGGCTCGTCGGTCTCCGGCCTCTACCTCGCGCACCCGAAGGCGCACTATTTCGGCGTCGCGAAGGTCGAGCGCGACCAGGTCGAGGATTACGCCGAGCGCAAGGGCATGGACCTCCATGCCGTGGAGCGCTGGCTCGGGCCGATCCTGAACTACGACCCGGCACGGTATCTGGCGGTGGCGGCGGAGTAGCGGGCGCCGCCTCGCCCGTTTCCTGCCTGGACGCCATCTGCATATATCCCTTGGAAGATATGGCAGGTGGCAGTCATGGCCGACATCGCGAAGGTGTTCTGGTCCGGGCAATCGCAGGCCGTCCGCTTGCCGAAGGAACTCCGCTTCGACGCGGAGGCGGTGCGGATCAGGCGCGATGGCTACGCCGTCATCCTCGAACCGTTGGACGACGAGTAGGCGTCGTTTCCTCACCTGACCGACGAGGTCGCCACGGGCCTTCTCGCGGTCGTCGAGCAGGATTGCCGCGGCAGGACCGACCCGGTCTCGATGCGCTCTTCGACAGAGGTTCCTGCTCGACACGAACGTGCTGATCGCGGTGATGAACCGGAGACCTGTCGTCACCGAAAAGGTCTTCGGCCATCCCTGACGCGCTTACGGCCTCTCCGTCATCCATCGTCGCGCACGAGCTTCTGTTCGGAGCCTTTCGCGCTCTGCGCGTCGACGTCGCCCTCGAAGCGTTCGAGGGATTGCGCATGTCGATCGTGGATTTCGCGTTGGACGACGACCGCAAGGCGGGCGAGATTCGTGCCGCGTTCGCCGAGGACGGAACGCCGATCGGCCCCTACGACGCGCTGATCGCCGGCCAGGCGCTCGCCCGAAACCTGATCCTCGTCACCCGCGACGTACGCGAATTCGCGCGGGTGCCGGGCTTGCGCGTCGAGGATTGGGAGGGTGGGGGCGCATAAGCCGGCACCTGTGTCCCAGTGGAGCTTGACCGGGCGGCCATCGCGGCTTCAATGCCCGGGCGGGATGGTCCGCGGGCGGGTTGCGTGGAGACGGGTATGCAGCGGCTGGCGTTCCTCCTCGCCGTCGCGACGGGCCTCGCGGTCACCGGCTGCACCGGCTTCTCCCACATCTCCAAGACCTACGTCAGCCTGACGCCGCAGGTGGTCACGATCTCCTGCAACGATCCCTACGAGGTCTACGACCAGCGCCAGCAGCGGCGGATGCTCGTCGTCTCGAACGCCCTGCGCGAGGTCACCGGCTGCGGCATCGGCGACCGCTACGCCGAGCGCGACCCCGGCGAGACGCGGGCGGCACGCTTCCGCCTCGCGGCGCGGACCTACCTCGACGAGACCGTGCGCGAGGATTGCAAGATCACCGGCGAGGCGGTGTTCACTGACCTGCAGACCGAGTTCGTCTACGCCTGCGGCGGCCCGATCGAGTCGCGCACCGCGAAGGTGCCTCGCCTGCCCGGCCGCACAACCCCCGGCATCGGGCTGCGCTAGCAGGCTGCTGCAGAAGTCTGGTGTTACGCTCGGTTTGGATCGTTATCGGTGTTTGCCACGGATTGGCCGACGTCCGAGAGGCTGGATTCTGCCTCTTCGATGGGAGCCCGGGTTACGGGCCGCGTCT